>NZ_JBQSYD010000027.1:0-57132 GCF_052378905.1 Halomonas sp. AOP22-C1-8
CGTGGGGAGGGCTTAGCGCCAGCCGACGCGGTCAAAAATACGAATGGCTTCGGGGTTATTCTCACCCAGCACATTAATATTCAGCTCATCCTTTTTGAAGTCACCCCATGACTCTAATACCGGGTCTTTCTTGACACCGTCGACGACCGGGAACTCATAGTTACGCTCGGCGAAGATTTCCTGGGCGCCGTCAGATGATAAGAACTCCAGGAATTTAATGCCGTTTTCCGGGTTTTGCGCATTGGCTACCAGGCCTGCACCGCCAACGTTAACGTGGGTGCCACGGTCGTTCTGGTTGGGGAAAATTACTCCCACCTTGCGCGCTGCTTCACGGTCAGACTCGTTGTCGGAATGGAGCATGCGAACATAGTAGTAGTGGTTGGCAACGGCCAAGTCACACTCGCCACTGGCGACCCCAAGAATCTGGTCAGTATCACCACCTTCCGGGTTACGTGCCAGGTTGTTAACCACGCCCTGGGCCCACTCTTCTGCACCCTCTTCACCGTGATGCTCAATCATGGAGGCAAGCAGCGACTGGTTATAGATGTTGTTGGAGGAGCGAATGCACAACTGGCCTTCAAACCGAGGATCGGCTAAATCTTCGTAGCTTTCGATCTGGCTGGGGTCGAAGTTATCGCGGTTATAGAAAATTACCCGTGCACGCTGGCTAAAGCCAAACCATAAATTGTCAGGCTGGCGCATTGACTCCGGCAGACGCTCGCTCAGTACCTCAGAATCCACGCTTTGGAACAGGCCGTCCTGCTCGGCGCGCCATAAACGGCCCGCATCGACCGTCAGCATGACGTCGGCGGGGCTGGCAATGCCCTCACGCTGCATGCGCTCCATCAGTTGGTCGGAGTCGCCTTCCAGAACGTTCACTTCGATGCCCGTCTCGTCGGTGAACGCTTTATAGAGGATTTCATCCGAATCGTAGTGGCGGGCAGAGTAAATGTTAACCGCATCGGCAAGTGCTGTACTTGATACAGCAGCGCCCGCAAGAATGGCGGCGATAGAGACTGAAAGGCGTGTTGTTTTCATATAGTTAGCGTCCTAAATGATTATGAGAATAAGTTGCATTAAGTTTTAGTATTGAATACTTTCACAGTACCCGCGTCAAGGGAAAAAAGAACAAGGTGTTCGTGGTTGTGCAACCCTGCGTGCATATCAAGCGAATGAAAAATACAATGGTGTTGATATTCAACGCATCCTGCCGAGCAGCACGCCAAAAGTGCTGGCTAAGTGAGACGCTGGTTAAATGAGACGCTGGTTCAACGAGAACATGGTGACATTATGGCAGTAACCGTATCAGCTCCCGATAACGCCACGCTACAGGCTCTTTCGCTACACGATGTCCACCATACGTATGCGGCAAACCAGGTGGTGAAGGGGGTCTCGTTAGAGATTTCCCCTGGAGAAGTCGTGTGCCTGCTGGGGCCATCGGGATGCGGTAAAACCACGCTATTACGTATTGCCGCAGGGCTGGAAGTCCTTCAACAAGGAAGCGTTAGCCTGGAAGGGAAGGCCGTCGCATTACCTGGCCAACGCCACCTTCCGCCGGAAAAGCGTAATGTCGGCCTGGCATTTCAGGACTCGGCGCTTTTCCCGCACTTAAGTGTGCTGGAAAACGTCACCTTTGGGCTCAAACAGATGCCTGTGCGCCAGCGTCGTGAGCGCGCGGTCGAGCTGTTGACTCAGTTGGGGATGGCGGATTACATCGATACCTACCCGCATATGCTGTCTGGCGGGCAACAGCAGCGCGTCGCCTTGGCCCGCGCGCTGGCACCCATGCCCAAACTGATGCTGCTCGACGAACCCTTTTCAAGCCTGGATGCACGGCTGCGTGATCGTATTCGCGACGATACGCTGCACGTGCTGAAAAAACTGGGGTCGGCCACGTTATTGGTAACCCACGACCCGGAAGAAGCCATGTTTATGGCTGACCGAATTGCCCTCATGCGCGATGGCCGAATTATTCAAACGGGCACGCCGCGTGAGCTTTACTGCACGCCAGTCGACCCGTTTGTGGTGACCTTTTTTGGTGAAGTAAATGAACTCAGTGGCACGGTAAAGGGTGGCCGTGTACAAACTCCGGTAGGTGAAATAGATGCCAGCTGGCTGCCCGAAGGCAGTAAGGCGCGGATTATGATTCGCCCTGAGGCGTTGCGGCTTCAGGAACGCGGCTTGCCCGCAGCCGCCCACCGCCATAGCCATGTCGTCATGGCAAAGCTGCTGGGGCGTTCCAGCCTCATTCATTTGTGCGCCCACGGGGCTGATGGTCAAGAGGCGCATCTACATGCCCGCGTGCCCGGCGTTTTTCTACCCCAGGAGGGCCAGCCGATTGATATCGACCTGGACCACTCTCAGGTGTTTGTTTTTCAGGATGAAGCCTAGGTAGACTTATTGAGCATGGCTGCCGGGCCGCGCCCGGCGCATGGCCAGGCTAAGCAGAATCACCGGCAAGATGCCGACCACCACAATAGCCAGCGACGCGGTGGAGGCCTCAGCCAAGCGCTCATCAGACGCCAGGCTATAAGCACGCACCGCCAGAGTATCGAAGTTAAACGGCCGCAGGATAATCGTCGCGGGCAGTTCTTTCATCACATCCACAAACACGAGAATTCCGGCGGCCAGCAGGCTGCTACGCATCAGCGGCGTATGAATACGGCGCAGCGTGCCACCTGCGGTTTGGCCCAAGGTGCGCGAGGCAGCGTCCATATTGGGGGTCACTTTGCCAAGGCTTGCCTCAACCGCATTAAATGACACGGCCAAAAAGCGCACGACATAGGCATAAATTAAAATAAACGCCGAGCCGCTAAACACCAGGCCGATAATTTTTCCGTAGTGGGCGTGTAGCCACGTATTCAGCGTGTTATCCAGCCAGGCAAAGGGAATCAAGATACCTACCGCCACCACCGAGCCGGGAATGGCATAGCCCATCGCGGCGACCCGGGTAAATAGCCGGGCACCGGGTGAGTTATGTAGCCGAACGCTGTAGCTCAGCAGTACCGCCAGGCCCACGGCAATCAGCGCCGCGACCATGGCAAGGCTTAAGCTGTTGGTAGCGAAGCGGATAAAGCGCGTGCCCAGCAGGGCGTCGCCCTGCTGAATGGCAAGGTTCAGCAAAATGCCGCTGGGCAATAAAAAGCCGATGACGATAGGCAGCAAACAGGCGAGCGTTGCGCCGAGGGCGCGCCAACCGTGCAGGCGATACTCAGGCAACTGCTGGTAGCGGTTGGTGGTATGAAAATAGCGCCGCTTCCCGCGCGAGAAGCGCTCCAGCAGCACCAGTACAATCACAAACGTCAGCAAACAGGCCGCCAACTGAGCGGCTGCCACGGGTTCGCCCAGCCCAAACCAGGTGCGATAGATGCCGGTGGTAAAGGTATCCACGCCAAAAAACTGCACCGCGCCAAACTCGTTGAGGGTTTCCATCAGTACCAGCGAAACGCCGCCCACCAGGGCGGGGCGCGCCAGCGGTAGAGCAACGCTTGCAAACAGATGCCAAGGGCCACGACCCAACGTGCGCCCTACATCGAGTACGCATACCGATTGCTCAAGAAAGGAGGCGCGGGCGAGCAAATAAACGTAGGGATACAGCACAAACGTGATCAGCGTTGCGGCGCCGCCTAGCGAACGTACATTGGGGAAGTAGTAGTCGCCATACTGCCAGTTAAACCATCCTCGAAGCGCACTCTGTAGCGGCCCTGCCACCTGCAAAAAATCCGTGTAAGCGTAGGCGATAACATAGGTCGGCACCGCCAGCGGCAATAAAAGCGCCCATTCAAAGATTCGTTTGCCTGGAAAGCGACACATCACCACCAGCCAGGCGCTGCCGGCGCCCAGGATTAACGTACCCAGCCCCACCCAGAGCACAAGCCAAAAGGTATTCGACAGATAGCGGCTCAAGACGGTGCTCGCCAAGTGCTGCCAGACGCCTTCAGTCGGCACAAAGATATAGCTCAAGACGACCAGAATCGGCAGTGCCACCGTCAGCGCAATCAAGAACAGCGCACATGACCAGGGTGTGAGTGATAGCCTAAAGCGGGATATACCGTCAGCGAGTAGCGCCAATCGTGAACGGCGAGCGGGAATGGGCACGTCGTTGTCTCCTAAGACGAGGCTGGCAGGCTGACTCGTCAATGCGAAAAAATAACAGCTGTAAATGGTATCACTTGAGTGAAGGAGTGTGGCTCATCAATATCGAGCAATGTCTGTTGAATAGGCAAAAAAATCCGGCATCCAATGAAGAATACCGGATTTTCTTAGAGCCTTCGGTCATAACCGAACAGCATTACGCCTAAGAGCGGGTTGGCCGGTTAATAGCCGACCATCAAGCTGGGTAAGCCCGTGACGAGCCAGGGGAAAGAGGCCATCAGCAAGCAGGCCAACAGGATAAGCGCCACAAACGGCACCACGGCTTTATACAGATCGACAATCTCCACACCGGGCGGAGCCACGCCTTTCAGGTAGAACAGGGCATAGCCAAACGGCGGGGTAAGAAACGAAGTTTGCAGCACCACGGCCACCATGACGACAAACCACAGCGGATCAATGCCCATCTGCTGGATGATCGGCAGCATGATGGGAAAGCTCAGCAGTACGATGCCGGTCCAGTCCAGGAACATACCCAGCACAAATACCAGCAGTAGCATCATGATCAACGCGCCGGTATTGCCGCCGGGCATGGCCAGCAGCAGGTCTTGAATAACCTGCATGCCGCCACCGCGCGAGAACACGCCGGTAAACGCGGTCGCGCCGACCAGCACCAGCATTACCATGGTGGTGGTTTTACCCGCCTCCAACAGCGTTCTAAAGCAAGTGGAAAGCCGTCTGTCGCCAAAGATTAAAAACAAAATGAATGCGATAAAAACGCCAATTGCTGAGGCTTCTGTGGCGGTGGCAATCCCGGTAAACAGCGCGCCAAGCACTCCAAGGATTAGCGACATGGGGGGCACCACGTACTTGCCTAGCATGATAAGAAGCTGCCGGGTGCTCACCTCGGCGCGTTCCTCCTTGGGCACTGGCGGGCCGTAAGACGGTTTAAAGTGGCAGATCAGCAGTACGTAAAGTGCATACATAGCGCCCAGCATTAACCCTGGCACCATGGCGCCCGCAAACAGTGCGCCTACCGATACCGGCGAGTAGCTAGCCATCAGGATCAGCATGATGCTGGGCGGAATCAAAATGCCCAAACAGCCGCTGGCCATGATTACGCCTGCGCTTAGCTCCTTGTTATAGCCGTACTTGAGCATCGGCACTAAGGCGATCATGCCCATTACCGCGATGGACGCGCCAACAATGCCGGTCGTCGCGGCCAGGAGTACCGACACAATTACCACGGTCAGCGCCAATCCGCCACGTAGGTTGGCCAGCAGCAGGCGCATGGCATCAAACATTCGCTCGGTAACCCCGGAGTCGTTTAGAAAGCGCGCCATGAGTATAAAAAGCGGTATCGCCACGAGTACGTAGTTATCCATGGCGTTACCATAGATATTGTTGATCAGCGTGCCCAACACCCGCTCTCCGGGGCCTAAAAACGCGCCAATCACTGCTACACCACCTAACACAAATGCCAGTGGGTGACCCATGAAAAGTCCCACCAGCAGGCCGCCAAACATCACCAGGGCGAGTAATTCAGGACTCAGGTTCATGCCGGAGCCTCCTGACGCAACTGTATAATAGCGCGCAGTACAATAGCGATGGCCTGCAGGAGCAGCAGCACTGCCGCCAGCACAATCACGCCTTTAATGGGATACACCGGAATCGATACCATACCGTAGGTGGTTTCGCCGCGGCTAAAAGCGCGCTCGAAAAACAGCCATCCGTACTTGAGCAGCATCCAGATAAAGGGCACAAAGAAAATTAAATACCCGAATAGAGTGAGCAGCGCCTGCTTTTTGCGCGATAACAGGCGCTTTAAAACGTCGACTTCTACATGGACGTGGTGGCGCAGACCATAAGCCGCCATCAGCATAAAGTGCGCCCCAAACAGCATTTTGGTGATATCAAATGCCCAGTCGCTGGGTCGGCCAAACAGGAAGCGCGAGGTAATGTCATAAAGCACGATAAGGGTAATGACGGCGATCAAGGGGGCTATCAGGCGTCCAAAGGCTTCGTTAATCGTATCAATGGCCTGGGCAATCGCATTCATGAAAGATCTCCGATCAGCACAACAAACGCCCCGGCATGGCCGAGGCGAAACATGAGCGCCTTACAGGCAGGCTTCGATCTCTTCCAATGACGGCAAATTATCCATGGTTCGGCTCATATTGAAGGGGGCGGAAGCGTCACGCCACGTCGCATAATCCTGCAAATAGGTAATCATGGAGTGATAGACCTTGGCATGATCGGGGTTTTCACAGGCGCCTTGCACGATCACCTGATTGGTCACTTCCTGAATGCGTGCAAGATCTTCTTCTGAAAACTGGTTAATGGTCACCTCGGCATCAATAAACTTCTGGGTAGCCGCGTTGGACTCAAATTCAGACCAGGCCAGCGACCAAGCCATTGTGGCATCCGCGGCGATACGTAATTTCTCTTGGGTTTCCTCGGAAAGTGCATCCCAAGCATCTTTATTAATCATTACGCCAAAGACGCTGGCCGACTGATGCCAGCCCGGCGTGGCCCAGTTATCGGCGACTTCGGCGAAGCCTGCATTGTAGTCAACACCGGGTGTTGAGAATTCACCAGCGTCAATCACACCGCGCTCTATCGCCTGGTAAATTTCGCCCCCTGCAAGCGTTACTTGAGAGCCACCCAGCTGTTCCAGTACGCGCCCTTGGTCACGGCCTGAAAGACGCAAACGCTTGCCCTCAAGGTCAGCAATACTTGCAATGGGGGTGCGGCCCATAAACCCGGACTCGTTGTTAGTAATACCGTAGGGCAGATACATCATGTTGAACTGGCCATAAATATCTTCATAGAGTTCACGCCCGCCCCATTGCTGAATCCAGTTAAGGTAATCAACGCCGTTAAATAGGCTTGTAGTAGTGGCTAGTGG
The DNA here is from genome assembly GCF_052378905.1 of Halomonas sp. AOP22-C1-8. Classification (NCBI taxonomy): domain Bacteria; kingdom Pseudomonadati; phylum Pseudomonadota; class Gammaproteobacteria; order Oceanospirillales; family Halomonadaceae; genus Halomonas; species Halomonas sp. AOP22-C1-8. The sequence goes on from NZ_JBQSYD010000027.1 coordinate 7,001, forward strand.
TGAAAAAGCAGGATTTAAGCCTGCCCAGTAACCTGGCCAATCGCCTGCAGCTTCTATGCTGCCGGTTTCAGTCGCATCAAACACTTCGGTGCCAGGCATCAGAGTGCCTCCGGCCCGGAAACTAATTTGTAGTTCATCACCTGCCAATTTATTCACCAGCTCAACCCAATGCTGGTCAATCTTGATGAGATCAAGGTTGTCAGGCCATGTGGAAGTCATTGTCCACTGCTCTTGTGCTTGTGCTGTCGTAGCGAGTGCGGCTAACGTCACGCTTGCCGCCAGACTGGTAAGGCTGAATCGAGTGATCATTTTCATGTTATTTTTCCTGGTTGGCATAAGGCATTGTTAGTATTTGTTACCGTGATGCAGGAAAGCGTAGCTAAGAAGTTGACGCGTACGTAAAGTGGCGATGCTTCAAGAGTAAGTTAGCATACTCTCCCCGCTGCGGCGCAATATCAGTAAGCCAAGTAAATAAACACTAAATTTTTCATTTATTAAGACAATATTTTATTTTAAATCAATTGCTTGCTGTTTTTGTTTGCACATTTTGTAAAACGTGTTGAGGCTATAAACGTTGAAAATAGATATTTTGTTCAACCAAAGTCTTAACCAAGGGGCGTGTGCCAGGAGTCGTGATGCCAGGGTTGTCATCACCAGCCGGATTGACGAGAACGTTAAGCATGATTAGTGAGCGACCAGTTCAAATGCTAGTTGCCCATTCCAGGCGGCTGGAGAGGAGGCGTTGGCGTCAACTGGTATGGCTAACCGGTAGGCCTTGCGAATGCCGTGCCCACGCGCATCGGCTATGGCAGGCTGCTAACTGGACAGCACCTTTATGGGTTGCTCATCAGGCCGATGATGTGCCCGTTGCGCCTTGGATAACGCCCCGTAAGGCGCGCACGCGTTTAGGTGCAGAGCATCAGCTCATCGTGCTGGATGCCAGTGGCGAGGCGGGCTTTGATCCTGACGCGCTAGGCGCGCTGGCAGGCACGTTGATAGCGGGCGGCTTGCTGGTGCTTATGACTCCCAGGCCTTGGGGTAATCATCCGGATCCGGATTACGCGCGCTTTGCTGACTACCCTTGGCACTGGGAGCAGTTAACGTCGCACTATCTGGCGCGATTGGCTCGCCTGCTTCATGAGCGTACAGATGTCATCACTTGGCATGCCTCCGGAATGCCAGCGCTTCCCCGTTTACCCGCCAGCACGAATTGTCCACAGAGCGTTAGCGATAGCGCATGTCTCACGACGGATCAATCGGCTATCGTTGCCCAGCTTGTACGTTTAAAACGCCGCCGCCCGGTGGTGATTACCGCTGACCGCGGGCGGGGAAAAAGTGCCGCGCTTGGGATCGCTTGCGCACGGCTTTTAGAAAACGGAACCTCGAATATCATTGTGACGGCTCCCAGGTTAAGCGCCGTGGAGAGTCTGTTCGCTCGGCTTGAAGCCCTGTGCCCTGACGGAGCGCGCATCGCCCCAGGACGTTTTCAACTCGCAGATAACCGCGAGCTGAGCTTTTTGCCCCCGGATGTACTTACCGAGCAGGTTGCGGCCAAACAGTTGGGAGGTGATGGCAGCTATTTAATGGTGGATGAAGCCGCGGCGATTCCTGCTGCCTTGTTGGGTCAGTGGCTGGCGGCGTTTCCACGTATTGCGTTTGCGACCACCGTTGATGGCTACGAAGGTTCGGGGCGAGGGTTTGCCTTGCGCTTTAAAGACGTATTGACCCGGCTGACGCCGCAATGGAAAGCCTTGACGCTGGACACCCCCATCCGTTGGAATGCCGGTGATCCTCTTGAAGCCGCCATAAACCGGTTGCTGCTACTCAAGGCGCCTTTGCCAGCCTTGGGGCAACGTGACAATTACGCGGATAACTCATATACACTCGAACGTGCCTGCCTTGCCCAGGAGGAAGCTGCTCTTGAAGCGCTGTTTGGCCTGTTGGTGCAGTCTCACTACCGGACCTCTCCAAGTGACGTGCGTCAGCTGTTAGACGGACCCGGAACCACGCTGCGTCTACTGGGGCACAAACATGCCCCTCAAGCGGTTCTGGTGGCACGAGAAGAGGGCGGTTTTGATGCCTCGCTTGCCGAGCAAGTCGCACGGGGAGAGCGCCGCCCGCAAGGGCATTTGATGGCGCAGTCGCTGGCCGCCCACATGGGCAGCCGTACAGCACTGACCGCCCGTTGGCGGCGTGTCGTGCGTATCGCCACTCATCCAGAGCGCCGCCGGGAAGGACTGGGGCAACAGCTTATTGCCGAGGATGTTCAGGAGGCCGCGCAGCAAGGCATTGCGCTTTATGGCGCCACCTTCGGCGCCGAAGCGTCGCTACTACGCTTCTGGCTTGCCCAAGGGTTTCAGCCCGTGCGGCTGGGCATCACCCGTGAAGCGGCTACCGGGGAATTTGCGGTGATGGTTGCCAAAGCGCTGAACGTTGAGGGGCGCGCGGTACTGCATTCGTTAACGGCAGGGTTCAGCGCAGCGCTGCCCAGCTTGCTGGCCTTTGAATTAACCACGCTGCCCGCCGAGGTAGTCACACTGTTACTACGCGGGCTGCCTTCTGCACCGCTAACCGCAAAGGAGCGCCAAGCCATCAACGATGTCGCCTATGCGCATCGTGACCCGGCGCTGGCGCGGCCTGCGCTACAAGCGCTGGCGCGAGAAGCCAGCCACGTGCCCTCATCAGGCATGGCAACCGCGCATCACCAACTGGCGGCGTGGGCCTTTCAAAACCAGCCTTTAGCCGCTGCGCATAATGCGTCCGTTCGTGCACTACGCCAAGCGGTGGGGCAGGTGGCATCAATGCATGCTTTTCCCTCGTCGCCTTGAGGAGTAAAGTGGGTCGGTTACCGATAATGAAGAGCTTTTATGAACGCACATTTAGACGCGTTAACGCCGCCTATCGTTTGGCGCCATTTTCGTACGCTGTGTAATACGCCGCGCCCTTCTGGCCAGGAAGCTGCGTTGGTCGCGATACTAGAAGCCTGGGCCGATGCTCAAGGGCTTGCTCACGACCGCGATAGTTTTGGCAATTTGCGCATTTGTAAGCCGGCATCACCTGGCTGCGAACACGCCCCTGGGGTTATTTTGCAGGGCCATCTGGATATGGTGGCCCAGGCCAATGCTGACAGCGCCCATGATTTTTCGCGTGATCCAATAAGCACCTACGTCGCCGATGGTTGGCTGCATGCTGAGGGTACGACGCTTGGGGCTGATAACGGAATGGGCGTGGCGGCTATTCTTGCCGTGCTTGAGGATGCTGAGCTTACCCATGGCCCGCTTGAAGCGCTGTTTACTCTGGAAGAAGAGACCTCAATGGGAGGCGCGCTGAACCTGGCAGAGAACTGGCTGAAAGGCTCATTGCTGCTTAACCTGGACAGTGAAGACCGCGGTGAAGTGTATATCGGCTGCGCGGGCGGTGGCGATGTGGTGGTGGATGCCCAGCTACCCGTTGCCAAGCTACGCGACGATGAGCAACTGGTCGAGATTGCACTGACAGGCCTTAAAGGCGGCCATTCAGGCATGGATATCCACAAGCCGCTGGGCAATGCCAATCGCCTGCTGGTGCGTGCGCTGCGTACCCTTGAGGGGTTTGATGGGCGGCTGGTTAGCTACCACGGCGGCACGCTGCGTAATGCGATTCCTCGTGAAGCGTTTGCTCAGCTGGCCTTGCCCGCTGACGAAATGGATGCCGCCTTCGACGCGCTAAAAGCGCTGGAAAGTACCCTGCGTGCCGAGCTTGGTAGTGGCGATAGCGGTCTGGTGCTGACGGCAACGCGTGCGGTGAATAATGCGTCAGTAGACCCGCTAACCCTGGACGCCAGTGCCATGTTGGTGGCCGCGCTTCACGCAGCGCCCTGCGGCGTCGAGCGCATGAGCGCTGATGTGCCCGGTGTTGTTGAAACGTCCAATAATCTGGGCGTACTCAGCCTGAAAGAGGGGCGTTTGCATCTGTGTGCGCTGGTGCGCTCTTTGCACGATACCGCAATGATCGCTTTGGCCGACCGTTTTGAGGCACTGTTTGGGTTGATTGGCGCACGTGTCCGTGTCGAGAATAGCTACCCCGGTTGGGCGCCGAACCCTGGCAGTGCGCTGTTAGCGATTTTTAACAAACGCCATGCCGCGCTGTTTGAGAAAGAACCCGCTGTTAAAGTCATTCATGCGGGGCTTGAGTGCGGCATTCTGGGCAGTAAATATCCCCACTTGGATATGATATCGTTTGGCCCGCTGATTCGTGGGGCTCATTCCCCGGACGAGCGGGTGGAGCTTGCATCGGTCGATGAGTTCTGGCGTATGCTGCGCGCGTTGATGGAAGACCTCGCTCAGAAAGGCTAGTCTCAGCTAAACAAAAACGGCACCGAGAAGGTGCCGTTTTTGCATCTATCGCTGAGAAGAGCGCTTATCACTTACCGAGATAGGCATTCAGCATCCAGATGGTTTTTTCCTGCTCGCGAATGTAGTCGCTGACAAGCGAGGCCGTTCCTTCATCGTCAGCGTCAGAGGCGAGTGAGAGCACTTCGCGCTGTAGCTCAATCAGAGTTTGATAGCCTTTGATAATGCCGTTAACGCAGGCTTTGCCCTCGTGTACGTCTTTATCTTCCTGAATATGCGAAAGCGTGGCGTAGTCACTGTAAGCGTGCACCGGCTTGTGGCTCAAGGTGAGGATACGTTCGGCTACTTCATCGACCTTGGTCAGCAGGTCCGTGTAAAACTCTTCAAACTTGACGTGCAGTTCAAAAAAGTCGCTACCCTTCACGTTCCAGTGGTAGCCGCGCACGTTCATGTAAAAAATCTGATAGTTCGCCAGCAGGTGGTTGAGTTTCTCGGCAAGCTGGCTGGCACTGCCTTCATGAAGGCCGATGCTATTGGTATCGGTCATACTGTCTCTCCTTGTTGGAGCCGTGTAGCACGGCTATCAAATCGTTTGATTAGCATAAAACGCTGCTGGAACATTGCAAAACAGGTTTTTTGCATCGTACTCATAGCGTTATGACATTACCGTGACAGCAACACCGCCCAATTTTAATAACGGGATCTTAAAACGGACCATGTATCGACGTGGCGTTCACGAAGGCTGCCTAACTATAGTAATACTGCCGTTCGAGATATTTTTCAAGTGACCGCCGGGGTTACCCATAAACGAATAATTGTTTCACAGCGTGCCGCCAGCAACTCGGCTGTTCTGGGTAAAGCCTGCTCCAGCGTCATGGGGCCATCGGCCAAGGCAAAGGCCGCGGTTACACCTTCATCAAGACAGGCTTGCCAACCATTGCCCAAGCTGCCTGCTAAAATAACCACGGGTTTACCCAAGCGCTTGGCCGCACGAGAAACGCCAATAGGTGTTTTACCCGACATGCTTTGCCCATCCAGCCGTCCTTCACCGGTAATAATCAGGTCGGCGTTATTGAGCAGAGTGGGCATATTTGCGTGCTGCATAATCAATTCGATGCCCGGTTTCAGCGTCGCGTTAAGAAACGCGCTGGCTGCAAACCCCATTCCGCCTGCGGCACCTGCGCCGGGTAGGTCTCGGTAGTCATGCGCCAACGTGCTGGCGCAAATATCGGCAAAGCGGGCAAGCGCTTGGTCAAGCTGAGCTACCTCTTCAGGGGAGGCGCCTTTTTGAGGGCCAAATACCGCACTTGCGCCCCGCTTACCCAGCAGCGGGTTATCCACATCTACCGCTGCTTCCACGTTGAGTGAGGACAAGCGTGGGTCCAGCCCAGAAATATCCAGCAATTCAAGGCCTACAAGTGCAGCACCGCCTGGCGCAAGAGGCTTGCCATGTGCATCCTGAAACTTGGCGCCCAGGGCTTGTAGCATGCCAGCACCGCCATCGTTGGTGGCGCTTCCTCCTAGCAGTAGCAGTACGTTTTCGGCGCCCTGGTTAAGCGCTGCGAGAAATAACTCGCCTACCCCAAAGGTGGAGGTTTGTAGCGCGTTGCGCTCTTGAGGGCTTAAGTGTTGTAATCCGCTGGCTTCTGCCAGTTCGATAAACGCGGTACGCTGTTCGCTAAGCCAACCCCAGGCGGCATCGCGGGGTCGTCCAAGTGCATCGTGAACCGTTTGATAGCACCGCTTGGCACCGGTTGCGGCAATTAATGCATCCAGACTTCCTTCGCCACCATCAGCCAACGGGCAGCAGTGTGTTTGCGCGCCGGGGACCGCACTACGTACGCCTTTAGCCATCGCCTTGGCTGCTAATTCAGCGCTTAGGGCGTCTTTAAAACTATCGGGGCAAAGCAGGATATTCATCGCACAATCTCCGCAAATGACGGTCTCTAATCTATTGTAATGATGAGAGGAGCTTAACGCGCTGCTTGCTGATAGACCAGTTGCTGATAGACCCGTTGTGATCATCGCTTGAGGATCTAACATGAAGTCGATACCGATTAGCTTAACCTGCCTGCTGGCGCTGGCTGGATGCCAGGTGACGCCAGACCGTCTGCCCCAGGCCGAGCCTGCCCCCTCAGCGGCCTGCTATTTTTCTAACAGTGCTGAAAGAGACTCCCAGGAAGTGCTTCGCCAAAGCGTTGCGCTGCTCACCGAATCGGGATTTGAACTGAATTCGACGGATGCGACGTTAGGCCTGGTTACCGCTAGCCGCACTCAAGCGCTGCGTGGCTATTACGACCCTTATGATAACGCCTACGGTTATGGGCGCGGCATACGTGCCTTCGGCGGGTTTGGAGTGGGAGGCGGCGGCGGTATCGGCATCGGAATGGGCTTTGGGGGCGGGCTGCAACAGCAGCCAGTCGAGGTCGAGCGGGTCTCACTCCTGATCCACGACGACCATATTCGTATCTCGCGCGATATCCGCCGCTTCGACCATCTGGGCGATATGCGGGAGTCGTACAGTGCGAGCAACGATGATTTTTGTCAGCGTTTCCAAACGGCGCTTGAGCAATACAGGGTGCCAACCAGGAGAGGGTTATGAGGCGAGGCCGTTGGGATATCAGGTGGGTGGGCGTGATGCTTTTGGGGGCATGGCTTACCGGCTGTGCAACGACGTCGCCGTCTATCCCGCGTGAGCTTGTCTATCCAGCCTCGGTCGATACGACGTTTCGAAGCGCTGTGGAGCTGATGATGAAGCAAGGGTATGTGGTACGCCACGCCGATTTGACCCTGGGGCGTGCAGAAGCCTCGCTAGCCCGCTGGCCTGAATACCGTTTGCAACTGCAGGTGAGTGAAGCCGGGAGTGGTAGCCAGGTGAGTGTCATGGCTTGGCGTGGCAATCAACCATTGGCGCCTTATTTATTGGATCCGTGGCTAGTGGATTTACAAGCAACGTTGGGATTAGCACCGTGAAGCAGTGTGGTGATCAAAGAGTAAGTACTTTTTATAGCGGCAAATGTTGGGCGCTGGGCGCTGGATTGATCGGCTTGCTGATGAGCCCGCTTGCAACCGCACATCCGCATGGCTGGATTGATTTCAGTATCCGAGTCATGACCGACGAGGAGGGCGTTGTGCGCGGGTTGCATCACGCATGGCGGATGGACCCTTTTTATAGCCTGGTGGTGTTTGAAGAGCTCCAGCATGTGGATGGCGTTAGCCTGGAGGTTGGGCTTGACCGGTTAGGCACTGAAATACGCGATAATCTTGCGGGTCAGCACTACTTTACAGACGTTCGTCTGGATGGCGAGCCGTTGGCATTGGGCGAGGTAACCGAATACACGGCCAGGGAGCATGACGGGCGGCTTAGCTTTACGTTTATCCTCCCGCTACAAATGCCCCAACCCTTGGCGGGCCACGTGCTTGATTATCAAATATACGATCCAACGTATTATATCGAGATGGTTCATGAGTCAGAAAATAACCAGCCTAAAGACGACGCCTTGGTGCTGCACGGGGAACCTGCCTGCGAGCTAAGCATCTTAATCGCCGAACCTGACCCTGAGCTGGTCCTGCAAGCTGCTCTGCTGGACCAGGATGAGGAAGCCGAACCAGGGCTTGGACGGTTTTTTGCCGAAACAGGGCGTGTTGATTGCCGCTAATCACAAGCTGCAGACCCGACGAATTCTATGAATGTATGAAATAAGGTAGTGCTTTATGCGATCACTCGTTATGCGCAGGCCCATTATGCTGATTGCGCTATTAGCACTTGCTGCTGGGGCAGTGATATTTTTATGGGAAGGGGGATTACAGGGCACAAGCTACCAGATGCTGGCTTGGCAGCGGAGCTTTAACCGCTCGCTCACGCTGGCGATTACCGAGCTTGCCCGCGAACCTTCTCAAGCCACCTGGTGGGTATTATTGAGCGTCAGTTTTGGTTACGGCGTTTTTCACGCGGCAGGGCCTGGGCACGGGAAGGCGGTGCTGGCAACGTATCTGGCCTCTCATGGGGGCGCCGTGCGGCGAGCATTAGGGCTTTCGTTTGCCGCGTCTCTGTTGCAAGGCGTGACTGCCATTGTCATGGTGGCCATTCTGGTTCACGGCCTGGGGTGGCTAACGCGTCAGGCCATGGGCAGTGTTGTTTGGGTTGAGCAGGCCAGTTTTTTACTCATAACGCTATTGGGTGTTTGGCTATGCGTTCGGGCCTACAAGCAGCTGCGCCGCGCTTATCAGCCCATTACGTTTTATCCGGTTCAGCACGACCACGGCCACAACCATGGCCACCACGACTGCTGTGGCGGTGCGCATCATATTGAACCCGAGCAGGCGTTGGATTGGCGTACAGCCATTATGACGGTCGGCGCGATTGGTATGCGTCCTTGCAGTGGCGCGGTACTTTTACTCGGTGCCGCCAGCCTATTGGGGCAGTTTTATATTGGCGTTTTATCGGTACTGGCCATGTCGCTGGGTACAGGAATTACGGTGTCGGCGCTGGCGCTTGCCAGCGTGTTTGCACGCCGCTGGGCAACGCGGCGTTTAGCCAGGCAGCAGCACGCTTCTCAGTCGGCGCATAAAGCGGTGGGTTGGGCGGCGCTGGCCGGCGGTATGTTGATTGTTCTATTGGGCGTTATGCTTGTCACAACGAGTGTTTCTCAACCCGCCGGGGCGCCCTTGCTTGGCGAGCCGCCCGCAAGGCAAAGCAGCCCGCTTTTAAGGCCCTGACAGCAGCTAAGCGTTTAAGCGGTCAATATGCGCAATAAGTTGATCGCGCAGGTCGGCAAGTGGCTCCAACTCATACGGTTCGGCGCTGCCATTGCCCCATACCGGCGCAGGCCAAGTGGCATCAGCCTGGTGGCGCACGACCACATGGATATGCAGCTGTTTGACGACGTTACCTAAGGTGGCGATATTCAGTTTATCGCCCTCGAAGAGGGTTTTCATCACGCTGCCCAGTTGGGTTGCTTCCTGCCATAGCTGGGCCTGGTCAGTCTCGGAAAGCTCAAATACTTCGCTGATATTATTCAGCCGGGGCACCAGAATCACCCAAGGATAGCGCGCATCATTCATTAACAGCACACGACAAAGTGGCAGGTCGGCGATGGGGAAGGTGTCAGCATCCAGACGTTGGTCGAGAGTGAAATCGTTCAAAGGGCGCGCTCCAGGTAGTCTTCAATGGTGTATATGATAGCCGATGCTTTGGGTAGATGACGCGGTGTAGGGAGCAACCTTCGGGAAAACAGGCGAAATTACCCAAACACTGTTACGCTGAAAGTACCCCTTGGAAATGGTAGGCGCTACCAGAGGGGCTGTTGCTAGACACGTTAAGGAGAACTCAAATGAAAAAGCTTTTAGCGACTGGTTTTATTCTACTTATGACAGCAGGCGCGTTGGCCGGTTGTAACACGGTGGCTGGCGCAGGCCAGGATGTGGAAAGAGGCGGCCAGGCCGTTCAGGACGCCGCAAGCTAAGGTCCATGAACCCTTGACGATGTTGAGTGGGCCAGGCAATTGCCTGGCCCACTGTGTGTTTGGCCTGCAGGTTAATAATCATTCGGGGTAGGTTTATGAATACGTGGCGATCCACTTATGGGTTTCAGTACATGAAATTATTAGCCGCCAGCGGCGGCATTATTCTGCTTTCTGCATGCGCTGCCGGTTCTGACACGGCTAGAACGTCGGGTTCGGGCGATCAAAATGGCCAACCGGTATCCATGGACAGCTGCGATACCGCCTCAATTCGCTACGCCATAGGCGAGGCCTTCGATGAAGCGAACGTTTCGCAGTTGCAAAGCGAAAGTCAGTCGCGCCAGGTGCGCGTGCTACGTCCAGGCGATGTGGCCACTATGGACCACCGGCCGGACCGCTTGAATATCCATGTTGATAGTAATGAAACGGTCGAAGCTTTACGCTGCGGTTAGCGCAATATCAGCACTACACAAGCGGCGGTGAGCACTCCCATGGTGACGTTAAATATTCGCCAGGCACCGTCGCTTTTAATCCAATGACCGATCGCCATGCCAAACCCCGCCCATAGCGCCAAACAGGGGAAGGCAACCAGCTCTACAAAACCCACCAGGATTAACGCGTTTGCAACGGTTGAACCCTGATCAGGAATAAACCCCGCGATTAACGCAAGCCCCATGACCCACGCCTTGGGATTGGCGAATTGAAACGCGGCGGCCTGCCAGAAGGTAAGGGGTACGCTGTGTGCCTTGCTCTTTAAATCAGGCGGTGGCGCGCTGGCAATTTTCCATGCGAGGTAGAGCAAGTAAGCACTGCCTAACCAGCGCAGGGCGAACTGTAGGGAAGGATAGCGCTCAAACAGCACGCCTAACCCCAAAGCAATACTGAAAAACAGCAAAAAGCAGCCGCCGACAATACCCACCATATGCGGCAGCGTGCGCTTAAAGCCAAAGTTGGCGCCTGACGCGGTCAACATAATGTTATTAGGGCCGGGCGTTAGGGTCATCGACATCATGTAAAGGGCGGCTGGCCCAAGAATAACCCACTGACTATTCATAACGATCCTTCCAACGCTGGCGATTCACCTGCTCTTTAAGCATTTCAAGCATATCGTAAAGCACCAATTCTGTGATTCGTTGGCTGCCTTCATCGACGGTCAGCCAGCTGTTAAAGCCGCTCTCTGCGGTGCGTTCAACCACTTGCCTAAACTCGGGAGAGTGGATGCCCAGCGCAAGCTCATCCACTAACCGTTGGGCAACGCCGCTAATAGATGCCTGCATGGCATTCGTGGCGGTTTGGCCCATCGGCAGGCGGTGCAAGCGCTGAATCTCGGGGCTTTCACGTAGCGTGCGGCTTACAAGTTCATCAATGGCTTGCATCGCGTGCGTGCGATTTTGTTGGTACGCCTCGCCCACGGTACTTTCCAGACGCTGCACAATTTCACTAATCAACTGCTTTTTGCGCGGCATGATGACTCGGTCGACCACCCGCTCAGTTAGCGAGTCGCTGGACAGAATTTGCTGCTGTACATTGCCCAAAAGCCGTAGCGCGATACGATCAGAAAGCTCCTCAAGCAGGATATCGTAATATTTAAAGAAAAATTGATATATCGACCAGTGAGTAATGTTAATAAGCCGCAGACGATGTAAGCGATGAAGTAATGACACCACACGCAGTATTCTGAGTAGGCGAAAACCGCTTAATGGAATACAGCCCAGAACGTCATACCAGTGCACAAAGGGGTAGAAAAACCAGCGATGATAGCGCCTTTCGGCCACGGCGACGGTCCAGCCCAGCAGAACATCGGCAACAAAAAAAGCGACAAAGAACAGATCAATCGTAAAAAAGCGGCTATGGACTTGGGTGTCATAAAATGTATAAAAGGCGGGTGCCAGGCCTGCAATAGCCTGGTTAACAGGCTCGATTAAAAACAGTGAATCAAACAGCAAAAGCCCTAAATTAAGCACCACCGCGATGAGAATCAGTAAATCCCAGCCAATATGAGCGTACTCAACAGGCTTGGGCAATTGTGGGTAGCGCCGTCTGGTGGGCATGTAACCTCCTTGTGAATGGGTATTAAAGCAGCATCAAGCACTTAGCCCACCTGATTCGGCCGCTGCCTACGACGCCTCGTAATATCCGGGTTAGCCTATTAAGCCTGCGCCTGGCAGTTAAGCCTGCGCCTGATAGTGCTGCTGGGTAAGTTTTTCTTCCTGCTCTGCCTGTTTACGATGCTTTTTTCGCAGTGCTGCTTTTTCAAAACGGAGCTGTTGAATAGGGGTGGTAAGCGTCAAAGGGGGAACGCTGGCGGGTTTTCCGTCAGGGTCCACCGCGACCATGGTGAGGTAGCAACTGTTGGTATGGCGGATGAGCTTATTACGGATATCTTCGGCGACCACCTTAATGCCGATCTCCATTGAGGAGCGACCAACATGGTTAACGCAGGCCAAAAAAGTGACGAGTTCGCCCACGTGAATGGGCTGTTTAAATAGCACCTGGTCGACGGAAAGGGTGACGACATAGTGGCCCGAATAGCGGCTGGCACAAGCGTAAGCGACTTCATCCAGTTTTTTAAGAATAGCGCCCCCGTGTACTTTACCGCTGAAGTTCGCCATATCGGGCGTCATTAGTACGGTCATTGACAGCTCATGCTGTCCTGGTAAGGCCGTGTGTGCGGCATCTGACATAACGTGTCCTTGGTTAACGCTGCCCGCCCTGTGGGGCGGGCAGATAAAAGCTTAGAACCAGACCAAGCCTATGGAAATAATCACCCCGGTGACAAACAGCTGAATCAGGCAGAAGCCCATAATATCTTTGGCTTTTAGGCCTGCGATGGCAAGCACCGGCAGCGCCCAGAAAGGTTGCAGCAAGTTCGTCCAGGCATCGCCCCAGGCAACGGCCATAGCCACCCGTGAGATATCGGCACCCAGCGCCTGGGCCGCTGGCAGCATCACGGGCGCTTGCACTGCCCATTGGCCGCCGCCGGAAGGCACAAACAGGTTAACAATGCCCGCGCTAATAAACGACCAAAAGGGCAGCGAGGTTGCTGTCGCAAACGAGATTAGCCACTCCGACATGCTTTGGGCCAAGCCTGACTGCACCATAATGGCCATAATGCCGGCATAAAACGGAAACTGAATAACGATGCCAGCGCCGCCCTTAATGGCTTCGTTAAGGCTAATCAGCAAACTGCGTGGCGTGCGATGAAGTACGATAGCTAAAAACAGAAACAGAAAGTTCACGATATTCAGGTTTAAACCGCCACCCCGAAGAATAAAGTGATCAAGCAGATACAAAAGCCCTGGCACGCCCACCAGTAGCGAAAGTACCAGGCTATTTTCGAGTTTTTCCGCCGGGCGGGTAATACGCTCCTTCGACGCGGGAGCATCTTCAAGCAGCTTGCTATCGACATACACACTGTCTTTTTCGTCGGGCAGCATTAACCGATTAACCAGTGGTACCACGATAAACAGACACACAACAATCGCCAGGTTAAAAAAGGCGAAGATCGTTGAGCCGGTGCCAATCACGCCAATCGCATCGGCAGTGAAGTGTCCTTCGGTGGCGATAGTCAGCGGCACGGAACCCGCAAGGCCACCGTGCCACACGATGAAGCCCGAATAGGCACTCGCCACGAGCAAGCGGTAATCCACGCGTACCAACCGAGCTAACTCCTTGGCAAACAGTGCCCCCACCACCAGGCCAAACCCCCAGTTAATCCAGCTGGCCACAAGCGAGACCAGCGTCACCAGGATAATTGCGCCACCGGCACTTTTTGCCGTTCCGGCAAGCTTTTGCAGGATACGCTTCACAGGCGGTGAGCTTGCCAGCATAAAGCCGGTTACCAGGACCAGCAGCATTTGCATCGAGAAGGTTAACAAGCCCCAAAAGCCGTCTCCCCACATGCGCATCACCGCAAGGGGCGTTTGGCGCTCCACGGCAATGGCGGCAGCGGCCGCCACGATCGTCAGTAGCAAAACAAAAATATACGGGTCGGGGAGATAACGCTCAACCAGCTTAACCGCTGGTTTCGATATCATTTTTAGCATGACGGGCTCTCTTGTTTGTTATAGGAAGTACATGGCTAATATACGGCGATGCGCCATGGCTTTCACATTTAAAGTCGTACTTTAGAACGATAGCGCAGCTAGCCAATAACGGGAGGACGGGTTTAAACGCTTATTGCCAACGCGAGCGCCGGTAGCGTTGATAGTAACCAATCAATACACCCGAACGCACCGTAATAAACAGGGTAAAAGCGAACCATAAGCCATGATTGCCTAGCCCTTGGGTCAGCCACCAGGCCGGCAGGTAAACCAGCATGGCGATAAAGATACTATTGCGCATTTCACGCACGGCGGTAGCACCAATAAACACGCCATCCAGAAGATAGCTCCAAACGGCAATCAGCGGCATCACCACCATCCACGGAAGGTATACCGCGGCCGCAGTGCGTACTTCGTCAAGCCCGGTTAAAAGTGCCACCAACTGATTGCCGCCAAGGGCAAACCCCAGTGAGGCACCGGCCGCTGTCCAAAAGGAGAACTGCGCTGCCCTGCGAACAATGAGTGAAAGCTCCTGCCAGTCACGGCGACCAAAGGCGCGACCCACCAGCGATTCTGCCGCGTGGGCAAAGCCATCCAGGGCGTAGCTGGTGAGCATAATAAATTGCAGCAGCACCGCATTGGCGGCCAGCACCGTATCGCCTTGGCGCGCCCCTTGAGCCGTAAAGAAGGCCATGACGAACAGCAAGCCAAGCGTGCGTACAAACAGGTTGGCGTTGATATTGAAAAGGGCCGTATAGGCCGACAGTGCCAGCAGGCGTACACGCGATAAATGCCCAGAAAGCGTTTTAAGTTGGCGCGTCACCAAATAGCCGCCAAACGCTAGTGCACTGTAGTCGGCAATAACGCTTGCCCAGGCAACGCCATTGCTGGTCATTCCCAGGCCCACCACAAACCACAGGTCGAGCACGATATTGACGCTGTTGGTCAGCAACAAAATCATCAGCGTAACGCGAGAGTTTTGTTGGCCTAAAAACCATCCTAATATTGCATAGTTGGCCAACACGGCAGGTGCCGACCATAGGCGTATTGCGGCATATTCACGGGCCAGTGGCGTAGCTACCTCGCTACCGTCCAGCAACCAAAGCCCTAGGGAAATAAGCGGTGACGAGAAAAGAATCAGCAGTGCACCAATCGCCCCAGCAATGATCAGCGATTGGCCCAGTAACAGGCGCACATCGCTATCACTTTCACGGCCGATAGCCTGAGCGACCAGTCCGGTGGTGCCCATGCGCAAGAAACCAAAGCCCCAGTAGAGAAAGCTGAAAAGAGTGGCGCCCAGCGTCACCGCCGCCAGATAACGTGAATCGGGCAGATGCCCAACCACAGCGGTATCGACCAGGCCCAGCAGCGGGACGGTAATATTGGAAAGGATAATTGGCCATGCGATGGCCCATATACGCACGCGATCGTCGCTTAGGCAGCGGTAATAATGCGGTACTTCTCTAACAGCTGCTGCTGCGTTTCCTTGCGTGCCGGGTCAAGCGGAATACAGTCTACCGGGCAAACCTGCTGGCACTGTGGCTCATCGAAATGGCCAACGCACTCGGTGCACAGGTTTGGGTTGATGATGTAAATCTCTTCGCCGGGCGAGATAGCATCGTTCGGACATTCGGGCTCGCAGACGTCGCAATTAATGCATTCATCGGTGATCATCAGTGCCATGGGCATACCTCGCAAATGGCTGGCACACCCGGGAATAGCGGCAAGAAATACCCGAGTGTTTTACTCAACAATGTTAGTGGTTACGTAGTGTAGTGCTTACGCAAGGCTTCTGCGACCTGGGAAGGTACCAGTGGTGAAATATCGCCGCCCAATTTGGCAATTTCACGCACAATCGTGGAGGAAATATACGAGTTTTCTACGCCAGGCGTTAGAAAAACGCTTTCCAGCTCCGGGTTTTGAGCGCGATTCATGTTGGCAAGCTGAAGTTCGTACTCAAAATCGGATGCGCCACGCAGGCCACGTAGAATGATGGTGGCGCCTTGCTCGTGCATAAAGGTCGTCAGTAGATTGGAAAAACCCACTACTTCAACGTTGGAAAGCGACGCACAGACGTCTTTAGCCAAGGACATGCGGGCTTCTAAATCAAGGCTTGGCCGCTTGCCGGGGCTGGCTGCTACGGCAATGATGACCTTCTCGAACATCCTCGCGCCACGCGCTATAAGGTCCATGTGACCGTTGGTGATCGGATCAAAAGTGCCAGGGTACACGGCAATATTGACGCGTGGCGTGTTCATTCCGAGGGCTCCTCGTTGATGCTACCAAAGGGGTTATCACTGGTAAGCGATACCGCCTGGGCATAGCCTGGAATATGAATGCGGTCAGCGTGAATATCCAGCTCCGGCCCTTCCAGCACCTCTTCGCCAAACTGATAGCGCGGCGCATAGTGGCCTCTATCCGCTTGAGCCAGATAGGCATCTGCCTGGGCGCGTACGGTTTCACGACGCGTTTTCCAAGCATTGATGGCATCGGCGCCATGGCGCTGGAGCAACAGGCGCTCGGTAACATCGGGTGAAAGTACCACGCCGGTGGCGTTATTGCCGCCAAAGCCCTTGGCATTAATAAAGGCAGCATCTGCTTTAAAGGCGATAGGGGTTTGGAAAAAACGCAGCCGGTCGGCGTAGACATCGTCAGCCACTTCATTAAGCGTGGGGATGCCAGGCAATATGTCATGGGCAAAACTGCCGAGCGCGCTTACGAGCTGGTCGCCCGCTGCCGAGCCTTGGGAGTGGCCAATAAATGACTTGATGGCGACGACTGGCCAGTCGGTAATCCCATTCGCACGGGCAATTTCATCCAGCACATGGGACTCAGTCGTGCGATTTTTCGGCGTACTGGTGCCGTGAGCATGCAGAAAACTGCGCTCTCTTAGTGCTTTTTCGCCTAACAGGTCACGCACCAGCGATGCGGCCTTGCCCAGGGTAATGTAATTGCCAATACCCGGCGCGGAAATCGAGCGTTTAAAGCCGTCAGCGTTAACAAAGACATCCGGTACCGAGCCCAGAATGTCTGCGCCCAGTTCAAGCGCCAACGCGTCATCCATCAACAGGATAAACTGGCTGGCTTCGGCCATGGTAAAACCACAGTTAAGCGCAAACGGTCGGCTGGCGCGCTGGTAATCCGCATCTGTTAATAGCTCCAGGGCATCCAGCGCTTTTAAGCTAGCGTCGTCTGCCAGGGCGCCCATCGCGCGAAAACCTTCAATGATTTCCGGGGTGATCGGCGCATCAGCGGTGCCTACCATGACCACTTTTCGTCGCCCCGAACGAATGTCTTCAGTACCCAAGCGCAGGTTATAGAGAAAACTGGCGCAGGCGCCTAATACCGCCCCGGTACTGCCAACGCTACCCAGAACATAGGCATTTAAAAAGTCGGCGGGCATCTGCCCGTACCCTAACGGCATCTGTTTTGAGGTGGCGCGTTGACCGCTCACCAGGCTCTTCATCAAGCCGCCCCAGCCAGCATCATCCAACTGACCAATGGAGTTGCCTGCATAAACGGCGATGTGGTCAGGATTAAGCGTTTGGCGCAGCGTTTCCCAAGACAAACCGCTGGCACCCAAACAGTCACTAGCGCCAAAAATCGCCATCGAAAGTCCGCGAGGGTGATGCACACTGCGGTACAGGCTTGCCGGTTCAAAACCTTGAGGAAGCTGCGCCGCTGCGCGTACTTTGGGGCGCTGAGCATCGGGCAGCAGCGTCTCAAAAACGCCTGCCGGCACGGTGACCTCGACCTCACGGGCGCCCAGCTCGCGTACCTGCCAATTTTCCGGTAAATTTTCCGGAAGCTGGCGACGGCGCAGCGTAAAGCGCAGCGGCTCGCTCAACTGAAGACTGGCCTGACGATTGGCGGGCAGCCCCGGCTCCAGGAACCTGGGGTCCTCGTTGCGGCGAACCAATGTGTGGTTAAGCACCTGATCACGTAACGACTGAGCAGGCGAGTTTACGGGCTGGCCTGCGCGATCGTGCCACCCTTTTTCGGAGTGCTCGACAAGCTGCATAAGGGCCGCCAGGCCCTCCAGGGTCTGGCGCTGCTGGTCAGCGGGAAGGGCATCAAGCACGGTACGACGGAAGGCCTGATGGCCTGAGGTCCTGCCGGCGGGATTGATGCCGCCCATGCCGACAATCACCGGTAAGTGTGACAAGCCGGGTTCCTCGTGGTGCGGTGGTTTTTAATAACAGTTATCGCCAATGGCAGGGTAAAAAGTACGCGGCCATTGAGCTTAATAAATATCTCGGGCGTGATCATAGCACCGGGCACCTTATGACGTCATGCTGCAAGCGCAGGAGACTGATAGAATCACCTCTTTTTAAGTCTGAGGGATGGCATGCAGAACACTTCTCGCCCCGTTATATCCAATCAGCCAGGCCCTCACCATGATCTAGCGCGCCGGATCGATCGAGCGTTGGCGACGCCACTACGTAAACCCATTGCGGCTCATACTCAGGCAGCATTTGAGCAGGCTAGCCGCTGGTATCAAGCGCGTCATGCTCCGCTGATCATCGATGCCGGGTGCGGTGTTGGAATTTCGACCCGCCAATTGGCTGCACAGTTCCCTGACCATGCCGTGATCGGGGTCGACCGCAGTGAAGATAGGCTAGGGCGTGATCATGGCGCGCTACCGGATAATGCGTTGCTGGTCCGGGCGGACCTGGTTGACTTTTGGCGCTTGGCGGATCAGGCGCGGTGGCAACCTGAACGCCACTATTTGTTGTACCCCAATCCGTACCCCAAGGCCGCTCATTTAAAGATGCGCTGGCATGGGCACCCGGTTTTACCCACACTGTTGGCACTTGGTGGCCAGCTTGAGGTGCGCTCCAACTGGCCGCTTTATATTGAGGAGTTTGCCTTGGCAGTCGCGCAAGTAACGGGAAGGCAAGCAGACATCGGCGTATGGACGCCCGATAGTGAGTACTTAACCCCCTTTGAAGCTAAATACGATAAAAGCGGCCAAACGCTTTGGCGCTTACAGGTTCAACTCGAGCGCTTATAACGTTTGTGTTAGGTGAAAAACCTGGCCTGTCCGCGCGGATGGATATCGCCCTGATAGTGGTAGGTGTGGTGGTGATGCACGTGTTTTCAAAATGAATAGACATTGAGGCCGATAACAGTGACGTACTTCTTTAAAGCAACGGTGCGCAAGTGGCGTGTGACGATGACCGCCGGGGTAGCCGCCGCTTCACTACTGGCGAGCCCTGCGCTATTTGCCGATTTTAGCCGTTTGGGGCAGTTGCAGGATAAGGGGTTTTCGATAAGCGCGGAGGCGCGCCTGCTTGATACTGATGCGCCTGAGTTGCTGGGAAGCATCAACCCAGCGCGCCAGATGGCGCCCGCCTCTGTTACCAAGGCCTATATGGCGGCCGCCCTATTAAATCGCTTTGGCCCTCAGCATCGCTTTACCAGCCAGCTGGTAAGCAGTGGCGCTATCGATAACGGCATTTTGCGGGGGGACCTGGTGTTTGAAGGCGGCGGCGACCCTGGGCTTACGACAGAAAATCTGTGGCGCCTGGTACAGCGCTTACAAATGGCCGGTGTTGATGAAGTGGATGGTGCGCTCGTCGTAAGCCAGTGGCGTTTTGGCCCTGTCGACTGTATTACCAACGACCGCTGCAACGCCCGCACCCGTGTGACCAATGCTTATAGCGCGCCGCTTACCTCCGCGGGGGTTAATTTCGGCAGCTGGTGTGTCAACGTAGCCCCTTCTCAAGTGGCGGGTGAACCCGCTCGTACCACGCTTTGTGATAGCCAGTTACCATTAATTGATATCGATAACCAGGTCATCACACGTCCGGCCAATAGCGGAACCGAAATTAGCGCCGAGCGCGTAACCGATGAGCGTGGCGATGTAATGCGCCTGAGTGGGCAAATTTCAACCAACGCCATGGCTCGGGATATTTATCGAGGAGCCGGCGACGCCGCTGAAGAGACCGCGCAGATACTGCTTGGCATGCTAAACCAGGCGGGCATTGCTGTCAGGGACCCATGGCGTGTCACTTCCACTCAGCCTCTTGCCAGTGCGAAGCGCTTGGCGGCGGTGGATGGCCAGCCGCTACAAGAACTCCTGCTGCGCACCATGAACTACTCCAATAACTATATGGCTGATGTGCTGGCCTTAAACCTGGTGGAAACGCCGCAAGCCCAGCTGCGTCAGGCGGGTTCAGCGCTGGAAGTTTATGCCGAGAGCTTATCAGGCCACGGTCCTGTCACCTTATATAGCGGTAGTGGACTGACGACAGAAAACCGTACCTCGGCTCATGGCGTTAATGTAATGCTGGAGGACATGTATCTGAAGAGTTCGCTGTTTCCAAGCTTCGTGGCCGCCTTTCAGTCGCCTGCCAACGGCGTCATGCGATTTATTCGACGCGGTTCATCCACGTTTCAAAATAACGTCATGCTCAAAACAGGTACGCTGAATCAGCCTTTTGCCGTACGCGCTGTGGCAGGTTACTTTCGTACGGCCTCCGGGCGTTGGGGTGTTTTTAGTATATTGGTGAACGGAAGTGGTAACACTCCTTATATAAGCTGGTCTGAGGTGCTTGATCCGTTGTCGCTCGATTTGGACGCAATGATTCTGGCTAATTAATTTCCTCGACGCTTAAAGTGAGACGACTTGCATGAAACCAGAGCATACCGGTCTAACCCATTTGGTGTACTCAACACGCTACTCCTGGAAAGGATTAAAGGCTGCCTTTCGTAACGAAACGGCCTTTCGCCAGGAAGTGTGTATTACCGCTGTGTTGTTGCCTTTTGCCTGGTGGATCAGTAATGACTCGCTAAGCTGGTTACTGCTGGTGGGCAGCTTGTTTCTCGTGCTCATTGTTGAGCTGTTAAACAGTGCGATTGAAAACGTGGTCGACCGCATTGGTACAGAGCATCACGAACTTTCCGGGCGGGCCAAGGATATTGGGTCCGCCGCCGTCATGCTGTCGTTGATAATGGCCGGGCTTACCTGGGGGCTTTTGGGTGGGCAAAAAATCTTTGGCTAGCGTGTAAACGCTTGGCGGTGAGGTAGCTATGCAACTGGATAATTCGTTTATACCTTTAAACGCGCTGCCTGAGGCGCTTCAGCAAGAGGGCCAAAAGGTGGGTCAGCGGCTGAACGATGCGCTTGGCCAAGCGGATAATACTGCCTCAATGACCCAGCAGCCGCTGCCCTCGGGATGTTGGCAAGCGCTTACTCAACCACGCCGCGAGGCGCTGGCCAAGGTGCTAAGCGTATCCACCTTTGTGCTGGATACGTTCACCCGCTACCCGGGCTGGCTTGCAACGCTTGAAGCCAACGGCGAATTGGATGCGGCACCGGCCCGGAACGATCAACAACAGTGGCTGCACGACGCACTGGAAAGCGCAGAAGATGAAGCGGCCATGCAGCGTGTGTTGCGGCGTTTTCGGCGTGCACGAATGGTGGGCATCATCTGGCGGGATCTAAATCGGCCTGACGGTTATACCATGTGGGATACCACTCAAGCGGTTTCTCAACTGGCTGAGCTGTGTCTTGAGGCCGCGTTACGTTGGCTTGAAGGTTTTTATGCGCCTCGCTGGGGTATGCCAGCGCCCCGTGCCGATGGCGCTGCCCAGCGCTTGGTCGTTCTTGGAATGGGTAAGCTGGGCGCGGGCGAACTGAATCTCTCCTCTGATATCGACCTGATTTTTGCCTTCCCTGAAAAAGGTGAGACGCAGGGCGGGCGCAAGCCGCTGGAGCATCAGGAATACTTTACCAAGCTGGGCCAAAAGCTGATTGCCGCGCTGGATGCCATGACCGCAGATGGCTTTGTCTTTCGAGTGGATATGCGCTTGCGGCCGCTAGGCGATGGCGGGCCGCTGGTAGGCAGTTTTGCCATGCTCTCAAGCTACTACCAGGACCAGGGACGCGAGTGGGAGCGTTACGCCCTGCTCAAGGCGCGCCCGGTGGCGGGAGATATAGAGGCGGGCATTGAACTATTGGCTGGCCTGCGCCCGTTTGTTTATCGCCGTTACCTGGATTTTGGCGCCATTGAGTCACTACGCGAGCTAAAAGCCATGATTAACCGTGAAGTAAAGCGCAAAGGGATGCAGAGCAATATCAAGCTCGGCCCTGGCGGCATTCGCGAAGTGGAATTTGTGGTGCAGGCGTTCCAACTGATTCGGGGCGGGCGGGATACGGAGCTGCAGGTAACGTCGTTGAAAACGGCCTTGAATCGCCTGCCCGAACTGGGGCTACTGCCTCAAACGGTGGTCGATGAACTCATGCCTGATTACGCGTTTCTGCGCGACCTGGAGCACGTCATCCAAGCGCTTGAAGACCGCCAGACGCAAATGCTGCCGACGGATGAGATCGACCAGGCCCGGATTGCTTTTGCCATGGGCTATCAAGATTGGGCACTACTGATGGAGGCGCTTGATGATGTTCGAGAGCGTGTTCGGCATCATTTTGATGCAGTGATTGCTGACCCCGAGGGGGATGCGGAAGAAACCAACGACGCAAGCCGCTTGGCGCCTGCGCAGTGGCGGTTGATCTGGCGCAACGAGCTGGAAGCGGACGAAGCAACCGCTTACTTACACAGTGCAGGATTCGCCGAACCCGATAAAGTATTGAAGCGTCTGCAGAGTTTTTATCAATCGCGTCAGGTGCAAAGCATGCAGCGAATCGGTTTTGAGCGTCTTGATGCGCTAATGCCGCTACTGCTGGCCGCCGTGGCTGAAAATGAGACACCGGATATCGCGCTTGCCCGCGTACAGCCTTTGATTGAGGCGGTACTAAGGCGAACCGCCTATTTAGCGCTGCTGCGTGAAAACCCTCAGGCGCTTGAGCATCTCATGCGCTTATGCGTTGCCAGCCCATGGATTGCCGAGCGCCTTTCTCGCTATCCGATTCTGTTGGATGAGCTGTTAACGCCAGAAACTCTTTACACCCCAGCGGATAAAGCACGCTTGGCCGATGAGTTACGTCAAACGTTAAACCGGCTGCCTGAAGATGATGAAGAAGCCCAGCTTGAAGCATTGCGGGTGTTTAAACATGCCAAAATGCTTCACGTTGCCGCCTCTGATGTCGCTGGTACGCGTCATTTAATGAAAGTAAGTGATTACTTAACGTATATCGCTGAAGTGATTCTGGATGCCGTTTTGGCGATGGCCTGGAAACATGTGACCCGTAAGCACGGAGTGCCCAAGGGGCTCAACGACCATGAACCGGCTTTTCTGATTATTGGCTATGGAAAGTTGGGCGGTATCGAGCTGGGTTATGGCTCTGATCTTGACCTGGTTTTTCTGCATGATAGCGACGGTAAAGGGGCTACCGACGGCCCCCGACCCATTGATACGCCGCTGTTTTTTACCCGTTTGGGCCAACGCATTATCCATCTGCTAACCGCGGTGACGCCTGCGGGCAGCTTGTACGACGTCGATATGCGCTTGCGCCCCTCAGGCAATGCGGGGCTATTGGTGACCTCGCTTGATGCCTTTGCCGACTATCAACAGCAAAATGCCTGGACCTGGGAGCATCAGGCGCTAGTGCGCGCACGGGTCGTCGCCGGAAGCAGTGCGCTTGCCGAACGGTTTAACCAGATTCGTGGAGACATCCTGGGCAGGCAGCGTGATAAACACGCCCTGCGTGATGATGTAGTCAACATGCGCCACAAAATGCGTGACCACTTGGGCAGTAAAACGCAGGAAACGCGCTTTAACTTGAAGCATGATGCTGGCGGTATGGTGGACATTGAATTTCTCTGCCAGTACGCGGTGTTAGCGCTGGCTAACCAAACACCCACGCTGCTTACCTACAGCGATAATATGCGTATTTTAGAGATGCTTGCCGAGAGTGGGCACTTACCTTCAGAGGAGGCTGAACAGTTAAAAGAAGCCTATCTAGCCTACCGCAGCAGAACACACCGCGCAGCACTAACAGGTGAGAAACCCATTGGTGAGGTCGATGACTTTAAGGAGCATCGCGCTGCCGTTGAAGCCCTTTGGCAACGCTTTTTAGAGCCCTAAACCAAGGCTTGAAGGTTGGACCCTGGTAGTCTGTTCTGGATAATTGGCTCTGTGTCTTTCAGTCAAACGCAGCTATTCAGAACAGTGGAGCCGCCATAAAGGCTTCCTGATTGCTTTGGGAAGCCTTATGCCGATGATTAGCGGCGTGTGGTTAACGGCACATCTCGGAGTGACCCTTCGCTAAAAAGAACAGCGCCGTTAATCACGCGGCGTTGCCTTGTTATCTTCGTGTGTTTTTACCTCGTAACTTCCTTCCAGAACATCCTGCTGGCTTGACCGCGTATGAGGCTCTGCGTAACCGCCGCCAATATCCTGAGCTTGCTCGGCGCGCATCTGCTCCATCCGCTTTTTCATTTTATGGCGCACAAAAGGCATCATGGCCCAGCCAATTAACAGAAAGAACAGGCCTAGTATGACGCCGACCACCATTAGCACGCCAAACGCCAGCCACGTTAGCAGCAATTTTAAGCTACCCATTAGCCCGCCGGGCTGCGACTGCGCTGCGCGTGTACGCCATTGTTGAGCAGCTTGCCAAGCGGCGTTACGTTGATCGCGATTCATCTGTGGCATAAAAGCCTCCATCGTCGTGTGCCTTATTGGAACATAGTTTGTTAGCCAAGTTCACTGAAGGCTGGCCTATATCTTGCTACATTAAGAGTAATGGCGCCGCCAATAATCACATCATTGCCGATACGCAACAAAATACCGTTGGCAACCAGTATCCATTAACACGCGATAGAAGACCCTGCTGGATAGGATCGCTAGCACCAAAATGATGCGGCTTGGTTAAAAAGGGGACATTTGTTGTTTTATCTTGGTGCAGTGAGCGCGCTAAAGAAGGTGACGGAAAACAATTGTTTGCCCATTTAGATAACGGCGTTAAATACGCATGCCCTTCATGAATAAACGAAGACTGTACATAAACATCGTTAACCCGCTAGGGTTACAGCGTCTATGTATAGTTTCTTTCATTCAATTACTTATCTAACAAGGTGGTTGTATGGCAAATCATGGAGGAAAGTCGGTGTTTATTGCATCGGCTGTCATCATTTTCAGCCTGGTCGTAGTGGGCGCAGCCTTTCCCGAAGGGTTCGGAAGTGCAGCCGAGTCGGCTCTCGCATCGGTAACACGGCTTTTTGGTTGGTTTTATCTATTTTCTGTATTTGGGTTCGTTGTGTTCCTGTTTTCACTCGCCTTTAGCAAATATGGCAAGGTGCGTTTGGGGCCTCAGGACAGTACGCCCAACTACACTTTTTTCTCATGGATTAGCATGCTGCTGGCAGCCGGGTTTGGTGTAGGGCTCGTGTTTTATGGTATGGCCGAACCCATGACGCACTATATTGAGCCGCCCTATGGCGATGTGCCGGCCGAAACGGAAGCCGCTGCCCGCTACGCTATTCAATACAGTTACTTCAACTGGGGCGTTCACCAATGGGCGGCCTTTTCGGTGGTGGGCCTGATCATTGCCTATTTCCAGTTTCGCAAAGGCCAAGCGGGGCTTGTTTCATCGGTGCTTTCGTCCGTTACCGCTAAAAGGCCGCGACTTCGTCCTTATGCCTCGTGGTTGGATGTATTTGCGGTTGTCGCAACCGTAATGGGGGTGGCAACCTCGCTAGGGCTTGGGGTATTACAGATGAACGGCGGCTTGAACGCTGTTTTTGGCTTGCCGGAAAATGGATTTTGGCAGTTTATTATTTTGCTGGTGATGTTCTGCGCCTATATGGCGTCAACATGGTCAGGGCTTGATAAAGGTATTAAGCGCCTTTCAAACCTGAACATGGTGCTGTGCATCGGGCTAATGGTGTACGTATTGGTGACCGGCCCGACCATTGCGATCCTTGAAACGATTACGCTAGGCATTGGTGACTACCTTCAGAACTTTATTGGGATGAGTCTACGTATCTCCCCGTATAGTGATAATGAGTGGGCCAGTAGCTGGACGATTTTCTATTGGGCCTGGGTCATTGCATGGTCACCGTTTGTAGGTACGTTTATTGCGCGCGTGTCCCGCGGCCGTACGATTAAAGAGTATGTGTTTGGCGTATTGCTGGTTCCACCACTGCTGGCTTGTCTCTGGATTGGCGTATTTGGGGGAGCAGCGCTAAACATGGAGCTTAACGGCACAAATGTAGGGTTAGCGGCCGCCACTCAGGAAAATATCACCGTGGCGCTGTTTAAAATGTTCGAGCTGATGCCGTTCTCTAACGTACTTTCTGTTGTTGCCATGATGCTCATCTTTATCTTTTTGGTAACATCGGCTGACTCTGCTTCTTATATCGTGGCGCAGATGACCGACAACGGCTCTATTAATCCCCCGCTTTATAAACGTATCATCTGGGGTGTGCTGATTGCGGCAATTTGTTTAACGCTGATTGTGGCGGGAGGCCTTTCCGGGCTTCAGTCAGCAGCAGTGCTGTCGGCACTACCGTTTACCTTTATTCTGTATATGATGGTCATTGTGCTGGTACGTGAGCTACGCGCAGATCGTAAGGCTATGTTGACCCAGCTCTATCGTCGCCACGGTGAAACGCCTGTTGGCGCCGATGCCTTTGAAGCTGAGCAGATGGGCGAAGAGGAGCGCTTACGCCGTGCACCGAATGTTATCAATCGGCGTATTAATAGCTAGGTCAACTTAATCAGGTCTTCAGGAGCAAACACATGGAGCGAGGATGCTGATGGCTCGGCGGGGACGTCACGGCGCAACACGACGCCAGCCCAAGGGGCAGGCGCTTGAGCGTTGGTTGGACCGTTGGCTGGACCGCGTCGTTACGGTCGCCGTTGTAACGGCACTGGTGATTGGCCTGTCGGCTGTCTTGGCACATTGGCTTTTGTAGGCCAACCTGGTGTAACGCAGTCCTGATTGAAATGCAGTCAAAGCGCCCGGCGATAAGCCGGGCGTTTGCTTATACAGTAAGCTTTAAGCGTTTTGTCATACCTTACAGGCGCTAATGTGCAGGCTTGCCACTACCCCTAAAGAGAGACTCCCGATGTTGCTAAATGATGCTGCCAAGGCTGCTTCTTCCTACGCTTCACGCCGCGAAATATTCGGCTGGGCCATGTTTGATTTCGCTAATCAGGCGTACACCTTGCTGATCATTACGGTGGTGTTTGGTGAGCTGTTTACCACAGTGATTGTAGGGGACCGAGGCGATGGTTTTCGGTTGGCCAACTTTCTATGGAGCCTGGCGCTAGCGGTCAGTTATTTAATGGTGGTAGTAACGGCCCCACTTTGCGGTGCGATTATGGATTATCGGGCCGAGAAAAAACGCTTTTTGTTTTTTAGCTACCTAGCCACGGTCGCCACTACCGCGATGCTTTACTTTGTATCTCCCGGCTATGTCGTGCTGGGGCTTGTCCTGATTGTGCTGTCCAATTATGCCTACTCCATGGGAGAGTCCTTTATTGCGGCCTTTCTACCGGAACTTGGGCCGCCTGAAAAGCTTGGCAAGATTTCCGGGTTTGGCTGGTCACTAGGATATATTGGCGGGCTGTTTGCTGCGGGCTTTACCCTCGTCGTACTGGGGGAGGCAACCGTTGAAAACTATGAACGTATCCGTTGGGTGGGGCCCTTCGCGGCCGGTTTTTTCTTGATTACCGCTATTCCCACCTTCCTGTGGCTTAAAGAGCGCGGCACTCCCAAACCTTCTGGGGTGGCGTATTGGGATATTGCTCAACAGCGCGTACGTTCAACCCTGCATGAGTTGCGCTATTTCAAAGACTTGAGTGTGTTCCTTGTCTCGCTGCTGTTTTCCATGGCGGGGGTCTACATCATTATTGCGTTTGCGTTTATCTATGGCGCCCAGGTGATTGGCTGGGATGAAAGCGTACGCAATATCATGTTTATTATCGTTCAGATAACCGCGGCGGCCGGAGCGCTCGGGTTTGGCTGGCTTCAGGACCGGTTAGGCGCGAAACACACCTATCAAATAACGCTTGGCCTGTGGGTAGTTGCGATTATTGCCATTTGGGCAACGCCCGAAATAACCGCTTGGGCAAATATGCGTTTTGATTGGCAGTGGCAGGCACAGCATGTCTTTCTAGCGGTTGGCTGCCTGGCGGGACTCAGTTTAGGATCTAGTCAGTCGGCAAGCCGCGCCTTGGTGGGGTTGTTTTCACCGCTTGAGAAATCGGCTGAATTTTTTGGCTTTTGGGGTCTGGCGAATAAGTTGGCAGGCGTGCTGGGCATCGTGATGCTGGGTGTACTGCAAACGATCATTGGCCTACAAGCATCTATCCTTTTATGTGCAGGCCTGTTTGTTATCGCAATGCTGATTTGTGCAAACGTTAATGAGCGACGAGGGCGTGATGCCGCCATTGCGTGGCAGAGCGCTTAATATACCGCAAGCGGGGAGCACATAATGCAGACAGCACAGCGTGGCAGCATCGTGATGATGCTGCTTTTCTGGGTACTGTTAATCGGCTTGGGTACCTGGTGGCTGGATGGGGGGATGGAAAAAATACTGAACCCTAATGCCCATATCGTGCAGACTGCGACTGACGGCGGCCCTGTTACTTTACAGCGTAACCGTTCGGGGCACTTTGAAGCACCGGGCGAAATTAACGGTGAGCCGGTGACGTTTTTACTGGATACCGGCGCTACCTATGTAGCCGTTTCAGATGAGCTGGCCAATCGGTTGGGGCTCGAACGTGGGCGCAGCGCCTGGTTTAATACGGCCAACGGTCGCGTACAAGGAAACCTTACTCAGCTTGATGAAGTAACGCTGGGGGGGATCAATATCCGCAATGTACAAGGCTCCATCAGCCCCGGCATGGAGAATCATGTCGTGCTGCTGGGGATGAGTTTTTTGCATCTGCTGAATATTGAAATACGCAGCGGCGAAATGGTTCTGAGCCTACCCGATGCATAAGCGATACTTGTGAATAGTGTATTGGTGTGCTTAGCTAAAAGCCCACGGAAACAAATAGACAAGGAGTGGCTATGGGTATTGAAGTCGGTGGATTACTAGGTCTGATTTGGCTCATTATTATTATTTGGGCCATTGTCAAAGTTGCTAAAAGTTCAGCAGGCGGTCTGGCTAAAGTGCTGTGGATATTAGCGCTGCTGATCTTCCCACTGGTAGGCCTGATTGCATGGCTACTATTAGGGCCCAAAGGATAGCCAAGCGGGATAAAGGCTGCGCTGCCGGTTAGCGGTGGCGCTGCAAATATCGGCTTTAAAAAAGGCAGGCATCGCGCCTGCCTTTTCTATAAGTATGTACCATTACGCACTGTTTCCATTACTGGGCGGCGCTTTATAGTGGCCAGGGATGGTTACTCTTTCCCCATTGGGTAAATCGCGCACTTGAGTAGGAACATAAACACGCTTGATAACACTTTTAGCTTTACCATCTTTCATGGCTTACTCCTCCAGCCAGATTGTCGACAGTCCGCTGTCTACATTAGCCCTCTGTTTTGGAAGAATCAAGCGGTGCGCGACGGCGAGTAGAGAAAAGCGGCTGCTGCTCAGAAGAAGTGTTTGCTGGGTTTTGAGGTATCCTGTGAACAGGTAACCGGCTACCTTTTGAGAACGACTGACGACATGAATAACTAACTGCCTAAGCGGAGTGAAGGATAAGATGGATAATCACTTGGAACAGAAATTTCAGGCGCTTGGGTCACAAGAAACCGTTATGCCTGACTATCCCGCTCAGGATCATATTCTGATCATTGAGGATGATCAGCGCTTGGCTGAGCTGACTCGCGACTATCTGGAAGCCAACGGTTTCCAGGTCACGCTAGAGGCAGATGGGGTGAAAGGGATGGACCGCATTCTTACGCTACAGCCTGACTTGGTCATTTTGGATTTGATGTTGCCCGGCGAGGATGGTTTGTCGATTTGTCGCCGAGTGCGGCCCAATTTTGCGGGCCCCATCATGATGTTGACGGCACGTACTGACGACGTGGACCAAATCCTTGGGTTGGAAATGGGGGCAGATGACTATGTGCCCAAACCGGTGCAGCCTCGTGTGTTGCTCGCCCGTATGCGTGCCTTGCTACGGCGTGCAGATGGCCCAGCGCCCAATGGCGAAATGCGCCTACGGTTTGAAAATCTGGAAATTGATAATGCGACCCGAGAAGCGTGGCTTGCCGGTGAACGTATTGATTTAACCAGCGCCGAGTTCGACCTGTTGTGGTTACTTGCCCGCAATGCGGGCCGGGTATTGACCCGTGAAGAGATCTTCAATGAGTTACGTGGCATTAAGTACGATGGCCAGGATCGTTCTATCGATGTACGCGTATCGCGTATTCGACCCAAGGTGGGTGATGACCCCAACCAGCCTCATCGAATCAAGACAGTGCGCAGCAAAGGCTACCTTTTCGTGAAGGACAGCTGATCAACATAGGGAAGGAAAAGGATTTATGCAGCGGCTGCTTAGCCATAGCGCGTTTTTAAAATTCTATCTACTGCTAGGCTTGGCGCTTTGTGTCGTACTGCTCATCGCGCTCGGCGGCCGCTCTTTTATTGAACAAGTACGGCGTGAGGATTACCACGAGCAGCTGGCAGCACTGCCCATGTCATTAATGACCCAGCAACTGGCTGATGTCTCCGAAGAAGAAAGAAATTCGCTGGTTAATTACTTTGCCGAGCGGCTGGGTATGCAGCTTACTTTGCGGCGTATGAGTGAGGTAGAGCTTGGCTACTTCGCTGATAAACGTATTGAGCGTGGTAGCGTATTAGTGACTGAAGATCCTTGGCGTCTTCGTCAGCGAGTGCCTGAAAGCCAATGGTTTTTGGAAGCGACCCTGCCTGCCTGGAGCGAACGCCAATGGGAGGGCAGCCTGCTGCTGCTGGGCGAGTGGCTAAAAGCCTTGCCGCGTGACGAGCGAGAAGCCAACCTGACGTCGCTGCGTTCCGGCAACTGGCCGCTCACTCTGCTTAATACGCTGCCCGATAACATAACGTCTCAACAGCAAAGCCAACTGGCGTTAGGCAACGTATTAACGCTGCTCGTATCCGAAAAACTGGCCGTTAGCCTGCTTTATCAACTGCCCGATGAAGACGTCTGGTTAATGGCCGGTCCTGTCTCGCGCGGTGATACGCTGCCCATGAATTTACAATTGCCGCTGTTGATTGGTGTCATGGCTGTGCTGGGTTTAATTATCTATCTGATTATGCGCAGCATCGAAGCACGTATGGCGCGCCTTGAACTGGCGGCTACCCGGATTGCCAGCGGCCGTCTTGAAACGCGCGTAAAA
The DNA here is from genome assembly GCF_052378905.1 of Halomonas sp. AOP22-C1-8. Taxonomy (NCBI): domain Bacteria; kingdom Pseudomonadati; phylum Pseudomonadota; class Gammaproteobacteria; order Oceanospirillales; family Halomonadaceae; genus Halomonas; species Halomonas sp. AOP22-C1-8. The sequence continues at coordinate 38,024 of NZ_JBQSYD010000027.1, forward strand.
ATAGAAAGTGACGACTTTCTGGGCCGGTTAGGCATGGCGTTTAACGGCATGGCAAGCCAAGTGCAAACGCTGCTGCGTGGCCAGCAAGAGATGATTCGTGCTGTCTCCCATGAGCTTCGCACGCCGGTGGCGCGTATTCGCTTTGCCGTACAGATGGTCGAGGACATGACTGATCAGCCCGCTATTCGGCGCCAGTTGCAGGGAATTGATGCCGATATTTCGGAGCTTGACGAGTTGGTGGATGAAATCCTTACCTATGCTCGCTTGGGCGGTGAAACGGTGAACGGGGCCGAGCTTGAAATGGCGCTGGTGGACTGCCGGGCAATGGCCGAGCGTGTGATTGATACGCTGGCGCCACTCAATGAAGGGCTTACTATTGAACTGGCGGATGGGCCGGACATTGAGCTGTTAGCCGAGCCCCGCTATTTACAGCGGGCGCTGCAAAACCTGGTGGGTAACGCCTGCCGCTATGGCAAAAAACACCTTATTATCCGGCTTTGGAGCGAAGATCAGCTGGTGCGTATTGATGTTGAGGATGACGGCCCAGGCATTCCGGCAGATGCCCGTGTGGATATTTTTAAGCCGTTTACTCGGCTGGATGATAGTCGGGCCCGCAGCCTGGGAGGCTACGGCTTAGGCCTCTCCATCGTGCAAAAGATTATGGCGGGCCACGGCGGTAGCGTCACCGTGGATACCAGCCCTGCGTTGGGTGGCGCACGCTTTACGTTGCTGATTCCTCGTCGTGAGTCGCTGGTTTAATGCCTGTGAGTACCGCAAACGAGGTTTCACGTGCGGTACGTAGAAAATCCTTCATCCAGGGCGCTTCCAGCGTCTCTTCTCGAACGGCCGCATACAGCGTGCTCCAAATGCCGTTTTCACCCAGCTTAACGGCACTGACGTAATCGCGCTCCAGATACTCCGTTAGCGCCCAGTTGGGCAGGGCACATACGCCTCGGCCGCTGGCGACCAACTGCATCATCATGATGGTAAGTTCGGCGGTGCGAATCTCCTGAGGGCGTACGTTTGCGGGGTCTAAAAACTGCGTAAATACATCCAAGCGTGCCTGCTCTACGGGGTAGGTGATCAGCGTTTGGTCTGCCAAGGCTTGAGGCTCAATAAAGAGCTTCCCTGCATAAGCGTGCTGACGCGCTACGGCCAAAAGCCCTTCATAGCGAAACAGCGGCGCATAGTGAACACCCTCCAGTGCCTGAGGGTCGGCAGTAATGACCAGATCCAACTGCTCGCGTGCCAGTGCTGGTAGCGGGTCAAAGTGATGGCCGCTGGGAATATCAATTTCCACTTCCGGCCAGTGGTCGCGAAAGTAGTCGACGGTAGGCATTAGCCATTGAAAGCAGCTGTGGCACTCAATGGCCATGTGCAGCCGCCCCTGCTCGCTCCCCGCCAGCCGGGCCACATCGCGTTCGGCTTTGCGCACTTCCGGAAGTATCTGGTCGGCCAGGACTAATAGCCGTAAACCTGCCCGAGTAAACTCGACGGGCCGTGTTTTACGCACAAAAAGTGGGCTGTTAACCCGGCCTTCCAGGTCTTTGAGCTGGTGCGAAAGGGCCGATTGGGTAAGGTGAACGCGTTCGGCGGCCTCCACCAGTGAACCCGTTTCACGTAGGGCAAGCAGTGTGCGTAGGTGGCGTAACTCAATCATGGATAATATCTTTCAATTTGAAAGGATTTATCATGACAGTCTCTTATGTACTTGGCTATTGGCGTAGGCGCCTTTGCATGAGTTTAAAAGTGTGAGAAGCGTGCCTGCCAGCAGTAAAGCCGCTTATTAACGGCAATACTGCGCTTACTGGATTTTTCCGGTCATGCACATTGTGCTAGCTTTTGGATGCGAACGCGTAAAGCAGGGTTTCCTGAGCGCTGATCGCATCGCTATCACCGGGGTCCTGCAAGCGATAGGAGCCATCGCTTTGCAGCAGCCAGCTCTGGCAATTATCGACCAGGTAGGTTTCCAGGTCTTTACGCACTCGGGTGGCGAGCTTTTTGTCCAATAGCGGAAAGCAGGTTTCGACCCGGTGGAACATGTTGCGCGACATAAAGTCAGCGCTTGAACACCAGGTTTCCGATTTACCGTCGTTATGGAAGTGAAATACCCGGGTGTGCTCCAGAAAACGGCCAATAATCGAGCGCACACGAATGTTTTCAGAAATGCCCGGAAGGTTGGGTTTTAGGCAGCACATGCCACGGATAATCAAATCGCACTCAACGCCCGCCTGGGAGGCACGGTAAAGCGCTTTAATCAGCCTGGGCTCGGTGAGTGAATTACACTTGATAATGATATGCCCGCGCTTACCCTTTTGTGCCAGCTGTGCTTCACGGTCAATCATCTCCACCAAACGCTCATGCAGCGTAAACGGTGCGTGCAGCAGCGTATCAATTTTGCGCGCCCGGCCCATCCCTGAAAGCTGCTGGAAGACCTTGTGCACATCGGCACATAGCGCTTTGTTGGCGGTTAACAGGCTGTAGTCGGTGTAAAGCTTGGCGGTTTTAGAGTGATAGTTACCCGTACCCAGGTGCGCGTAGTGGCGCAGCTCACCCTTTTCACGCCGGACAATATGCAGCATCTTGGCGTGGGTTTTATACGCCATAATGCCGTAAATAACGATGGCCCCGGCTTCCTGTAGGCGAGAGGCAAGCTGAAGATTATCCGCTTCGTCAAAGCGTGCGCGTAGCTCGATAACGACGGTGACTTCCTTACCTTGACTCGCGGCATCCACTAGCGCGCTCACAATAGGCGATTCGGCGCCGGTGCGGTAAAGCGTCTGTTTAATGGCCAGAACGTTTGGGTCGCGAGCCGCCTCACGCAGTAGTTCCTCAATAGGTGAGAACGACTGGAAGGGGTGGTGAAGTAAAACATCGTTTCTGGCAATCGAGTCAAACATGGAGCCGATTTTAAGCGTCTTGGGCACACTCGGCGTATACGGGCGATACACCAGTTCGGGGCGATCAACGTCTCCCAGCACCGACATCATGCGGGTCAGGTTAACGGGCCCTTCAACGCGATAGAGATCCTCGGCATCAAGCTCAAACTGGCGCATTAAAAAGTTGGTCAAGTCGTCGGGGCAATTATCGGCGACTTCCAGGCGTACGCCTCTGCCATAACGGCGGGCCAGCAGTTCGCCTCGCAGCGCCGAGGCCAGGTCAGAAACCTCTTCCGGGTCGACGGTCATGTCGGCGTTGCGCGTCAATCGGAATTGATAGCAGCCGCGCACGCGCATACCGGGAAATAGCTCCTCAGCATGGGCGTGAATCATGGAGGAGAGGAAGATATATTCAGAGTAGCCTTCGGCGCAAAGCGCTTTGGGAAGCGCCATTAAACGCGGAAGCGAGCGAGGGGCAGGAAGAATGGCCATGCCGCCTGCGCGGCCAAAGGCATCTTTACCTTCCAGCTCAACAATAAAGTTAAGGCTCTTATTGACCAGCCGTGGGAACGGGTGCGAAGGATCAAGGCCTATCGGGCTGATGACGGGCATGATCTCGTTATTAAACATCTCATGTACCCACTGCTTTTGCGCTTCGGTCCACTGTGTGCGGCGCCGAAAACGCAGGCCCTGTTGCTCCAGGGCGGGAAGCAGCGTGTCGTTAAGAATTTTGTACTGACGAGCGATCTGCTGGTGGGCAATTTCGGAAATTTCAGCAAGCACCGCCTTGGGCAAACGGCCATCGGCCGCTGTTGTATCATCGCCCATGGCCATCTGGTGTTTTAAACCCGCCACGCGAATTTCAAAAAATTCATCCATGTTGGATGAGAAAATAAGCAGGAACATCAGTCGATTAAGCAGTGGATGCGCATCGTCCAGTGCCTGTTCCAGAACGCGAATATTAAATTGAAGGTGGGAAAGCTCGCGGTTTAAATAGAGTTGGGGATCGTCCAGATCGGTTTCACTAAGGGTATCCTTGGCGTGCACACCGTTGGGCGTACGATTAATGCGTAACGGTAATCCATCCATTTCAACGTTGGGTAGTTCGCTCAGTGATAGCGCTGTAGATGGTGTAACGTGATCGTCCATATAAGGCTCCCCCGCATTAATGGCTTCAAACTAGCATAGCGTGATACCTGCCGTGCAAAGCAGTATGCGGGAGAAAGATGACAGAAAAATGTCATATATCTGTCATCTTGAGGGCGGGCTTCTAGCGTTGGTTCTGCAATAGTCGAGCGGCTTCCAGGGCAAAATACGTCAAGATGCCGTCGGCCCCGGCACGTTTAAAGCACATCAGTGATTCCAGGATCACCGGCTCGGCTTCCAGCCAGCCGTTATCGAACGCGGCGCGGTGCATGGCGTACTCACCACTTACCTGATAGGCAAAGGTGGGCACTTTAAGCTCGGTTTTAACCCGATGCACCACGTCCAGATAGGGCATGCCGGGTTTCACCATGACCATGTCAGCGCCTTCACTGATATCCATGGCCACTTCGTGCAGCGCTTCATCGCTATTGGCCGGGTCCATCTGGTAGGTACGTTTGTCGGCCTTGCCTAGATTGGCCGCAGAGCCGACCGCGTCGCGAAACGGGCCGTAGTATTTGGAAGCGTACTTGGCGCTGTAGGCCATGATCCGCACATTGTGCAGAAGTTCTTGCTCCAGTACTTGGCGGATAGCACCAATGCGACCATCCATCATGTCTGAAGGCGCGACAACATCCGCCCCGGCTTCAGCATGGGAAAGCGCCTGCTTAAGCAGTGTTTCTACTGTGCGGTCGTTCTGAACGTAGCCTTGCTCATCTAAAATACCGTCCTGGCCGTGGCTGGTGTAAGGGTCCAGGGCGACATCGGTAATAATGCCCAGCTCAGGCAACGCCTCTTTAAGCGCGCGCACGCTGCGCTGAACCAATCCGTTGGCATTATAAGCCTCTTCGGCAAGCTCGCTTTTCTGCTCGGTACCTACCACTGGGAAGAGCGCCAGCGCGGGAATACCTAACGCAAACGCTTCCTTAGCTTGTTCAATCAATAAATCAATCGACAGGCGTTCAACGCCAGGCATGGAAGCAATGGCTTCACGCTGATTTTCACCCTCTAAAACAAACACCGGCAAGATTAAATCAGACGGTGTCAGGGTCACTTCCTGCATCAACCTACGGGAAAAATCATCGCGGCGCATGCGGCGCAGCCGAGTGTTGGGAAACTGGCGGGGAGTGAGTGTGCTCAAGAGATCTCTCCGTAATAAAGGGTCATAAATAAAGATGCCCATAGGCTTGGATTGAGTATATCAGGCATGTCTTACGGCGAAAGCCGTCTTGTGGCAAACCGCCACACTGACTAAAGTGAGCGATTGCTTTGCTGTATTGCATTCGGCAGACACTGCGATAAGGGAGATAGGCATGACCAAACAGGTGGCAGTGGTATTAGCGGGTTGTGGCGTTTTTGATGGTTCTGAAATTTATGAAACCACGTTAACGCTGTTGCGTTTGGACCAGTTGGGCATCGGTTATCGCTGCTTTGCGCCCGATATTGAGCAACATCATGTTGTTAACCATCTCACTCAGGAAGCTGTAGAAGGTGAGTCACGCAACGTGCTTCAGGAGTCAGCGCGCCTTGCACGTGGCGACATCCAGCCGATGACTGAGCTAAAGGCTGATGAGTTTGACGCGGTCATTGTGCCGGGTGGGTTTGGCGTGGCGAAGAATTTGTCTGACTTTGCAAGCGCAGGGGACGGCATGCAGGTGTTGGAGGCACTAAAAGACGCGCTTTCCGGCTTTCGGGAAGAGGAAAAACCGATTGGGTTACTGTGTATTGCGCCGGTATTGGTGCCACGGCTTTTGGGTGAGGGTGTTGCGGTTACCGTGGGCCATGACCCAAGTGTGTCGGGGGCTATCAGCGCCATGGGTGGCCTGCATCGCAGCTGCACAGTGGATGACATTGTGGTCGACCTGGAGCACCGAGTGGTCACCACGCCCGCCTATATGCTGGCAACGCGTATCAGTGAAGCCGCCACCGGTATTTTTAAGCTGGTAGACCGCATTGACGAAATGATGGGCTAATAAGCGGTAGACGCTGCGCTATAAAAAAGCCTCTGTCATGAATAATGACAGAGGCTTTTTAACGTGGTGATAACGTCAATAACGATGCGGGTTTCAGGTGGTAGAAGCGCCGTTTACGGCTACTGCTCCTCGGTAACTTGCTCATCACGCCGCTTGCGCACCAGGCGACCAAACAGCAGGCCTACCTCGTAAAGCAGGTACATGGGCAGTGCCAACAGGCTTTGTGATACCACATCTGGCGGCGTTAGCAGCATCCCTATGACAAAGCAGCCCAGAAAAACATAGGGCCGCTTTTTGGAAAGGCTCTCTACGCTGGTGGCGCCCGACAGGATTAGCAAAAAGGTCGCAATGGGGATTTCAAACGCCACGCCAAAGGCGAAAAAGAGCTTCAGTACAAAGTTCAGGTACTGGTTAATATCGGTCATGACCGTGACGTTTTCAGGCCCAGCCTGGGTGAAAAAGGCAAACAGTAGCGGAAATACCACATAGTAGGCAAAAGCCGCACCCGCATAAAAAAGCCCAATACTTGAGACCAGAATGGGAATCGCCAAGGCTTTTTCATTATCGTATAGCCCTGGCGCGATAAACGCCCATGCCTGATGCAGTACAAAGGGTATAGCGATAAAAACGGCGACCACCAGGGTTAGCTTAAAGGGCGCTAGAAAGGGCGAGGCTACTTCGGTCGCAATCATCTGCGAACCCGGCGGTAGCAGAGCCATCAGCGGCTCGGCCACAAAGCCATAGATATCATTGGCAAAAGCATAAAGGCCCAGAAAAACCACTAAAATGACCACCACCGCACGGACAAGGCGCATGCGAAGCTCAATCAAATGCTCAATCAATGGGGCCTGCTGCTGATCGTTCTGGGGTTCCCGAGCGTCGCCAGAGGTACTCATGGGTTCTGACTATCCTTTTTAGAGGTCGCCTTTAAGGGCTCGTTGGAGGTATGGGGCGCCGCTTCGTTCACTTCCCGCTGCGCTTCATCCAACTGGGCACTTGCCTGGGCTACACGTTGCTCCGTTTCACTCTGGCTTGTCGATGAAGAAGTGCTGCGCGAGGAGGGAGTGTCGAGAATACTCTCAACGTCTTTTTTAGCACTCTTCAGACTATCGTTAATGGTCTTTTGCTGTTCGTTCAGCGTTTGGCGCAGCTCTTCTGCTTCAAGCTGCGCGCTAATTTCGCGCTGCATGCCGGATATCGTGCGCTTGATTTTACCAACCCAAAGGCCTGCCGTACGCGCCGCCCGAGGGAGGCGCTCAGGGCCAAGTACCAGTAGTCCCACGACACCGACAAGCATCAGTTCAAGAAAGCCGATATCCAACATAAATTATTTGGGCTCTTCGTTACGGGCCTTGCGATTTTCTTCGGCCTGAACGTCATAAGTGTTGCCAGGTTCTTCGTGGCTAACCTTGGCATGCGGAGGCTCGGCGTCTTTCTTTTCGTCGTCTTTCTCGTCTTCATGCACCGCTTTTTTAAAGCCTTTAACCGCGCCGCCCAGGTCGGTGCCCACATTGCGTAGCTTTTTGGTGCCGAAGATTAAAATAATGATGCCTAATACAATTAGCAGCTGCCAAATACTGATGCCACCTAACATATGCGTATCCTCGTTAATTCAAATGCGTGTTATTTATTATGGCGTACGTGCGGCTTTTTCGTCATGGCCGGAAATGCCAAAGCGCCGCGCCAACTCGTTTAACACATCCTGATGATCCAGCTCCAGGTGAGAGAGCATAACCAGCGTATGGAACCAAAGGTCGGCGGTTTCCGAGACCAGTGCTTGGCGCTGCTCGTGGCTGCCGTGTTCTGCATCCTTTGCGGCAAGCAGCGTCTCGGTGGCTTCTTCACCCACTTTTTCGAGTATCTTGTTCAAACCCTTATGATGCAAGGAGGCAACGTAAGAATCTTCAGAAGAAGCGCTGCGCCGCTGCTTTAGTACCTCGGCGAGGGTGTCCAGCACGGGGGCGTGATTAGACGTTAAAGGGGTATTCATGAGTCTCCTTTACAACAGTGAGCATCATCATTCGTTAGTGAAAGTCCCACCACGTGCGAACGTCCAATCACGGTTATAACAATGCTATTGCCATAACAGTAGCAGCAAGCCAATGGCGGCTGCGCCTAAAATCGGCCAATCCTGAGTAGCGGCCCAACTGGCAAGCGGCTGCCAGGCCAGTGCAATTGCTACCAAGAGCAGGCCAATTCGTAAGCGGTGATGGCGTTTTCCTTGATCCGCCATTTGGCGCTGCATGTGATGAATCGAGTCGACCTGTTGGTGACGCTGGCGATGTTCAACTTCCATCCGGGTCAGCGCCTGGTGGGCAAGAACGGGCAGTTCAGGCAACTGATGAGAAAGCTCAGGCGCTTGGCGCTTTAACGACTCCCACAGCCCGCTAATGCCCGCGCGGTCTTTCATCCACTGTTCAAGATAGGGCTTGGCAGTGCTCCATAGATCAAGTTCCGGGTAGAGCTGGCGGCCAAGGCCTTCAATATTGAGCAGGGTCTTTTGCAGCAGTACCAACTGAGGCTGGACTTCCATATTAAAGCGCCGAGCCGTTTGAAAAAGCCCTAACAGTACTTGGCCAAAGGAAATGTCTTTTAAAGGCTTTTCAAGGATCGGCTCGCAAACGGTGCGGATGGCCGCGGCAAACTCATTCGCGCGAGTATTCTCGCCCACCCAGCCGGACTCGATGTGCAGCGCGGCGACTTCATAATAGTCTTGATGGAAAAATGCCAAAAGGTTACGCGCGAGATAGTCCTGATCCTCGCGGGTTAAACTGCCCACAATCCCACAGTCGATCGCAATGTATTGAGGATCTTCGGGATTATCGCAATTAACAAAAATATTACCCGGGTGCATATCAGCGTGGAAGAAGTTGTCGCGAAATACCTGGGTAAAAAAGAGTTCTACGCCGCGCTCAGCGAGTTTCTTTAAGTTGACCCCACGGGCGGTCAGCGTCTCCATATCCGCGACGGGTACACCGCGAATACGCTCCTGAACCATCACGTGTCGACGTGTGAAAGGCCAATAAATAGTCGGTACAAACAGCAGCGGTGAATCCTTGAAGTTACGCTTGAGCTGTGAGGTGTTGGCCGCTTCTTTATAAAGGTCCAGTTCGTCGAATAGCGTGGCCTCATAGTCGCGAATCACTTCGACCGGGCGCAGTCGGCGGGCTTCAGGCACCTTGGCAAACAGTTTGGCAACCTGATACATCAGCGCCATGTCCTGGCGCATGATGCGGTCGATACCGGGGCGGATAATTTTAACCACCACCTCTTCGCCGGTATGTAGCTTGGCCGCATGTACCTGAGCGATGGATGCCGAGGCAAGTGGCGCCTGCTCGAATTCAGCGAACGCTACATCAAGTGACATCTCCAGCTCTTTTTCGACCCGGGCGGCGGCAAGTTCGCCCGGAAAGGGCGGCACCTGATCCTGTAGGCGCCTAAGCTCGTTGGCGACATCATCCGGCAAGAGGTCTCGACGCGTGGAGAGCATCTGGCCAAATTTGATAAAAATAGGCCCCAGCGCTTCCAGCGCCAGGCGCAATCGCTCGCCACGACTGCGATGACCAACCGAAAAAAGTCGCAGCGGTGAAAACCATAAAAGCGCTCGCAGCCAAAACGGCAGCCGCTCCATGGGGATCAGAGTGTCTAGCCGGTGGCGCGCAATAATCCAAAGAATTTTGAACAGACGCAGGCTCATGCCGACGGCTCCTGTGAGGCAAGCGATGAGTCACGCACCAGACGGCGATGGAGTCGGTTAAAGCGGGCTTCCAAACGGTCAGTTGCCACTTCAAGTTCGGTTAAGTGGTCACGCAGCACATCACGCTGCTGGCGGCCTGGCAGTAAACGCGCTTCTTCAAATACATACTCTGAGACATCCTGAAGAAGCTCATTTTTGGTACGTAGCCCCCAGCGCGTCAGGCGGCGCACGCCTTCCGCCAACGAGTGAGCGGGGATATCGCCCAACCAGTTGGCAAGCTCGGCTTCCCAGTCGATATCCAGGTCAAACAGCAGGTCGCGGGTAGCTTCCAGCAGATGAAGGCGTCCGCGCACCGCGAGCTTGCCGTCAAACATGAGCCGCTCAATGGAGGCGCCGCTGATCCATTCAGAGAAGGTTTCAGGCGTGAGTTCTACCACTGCGTCGACATCGGCTTCGTCTACGTCATCGCCACGGAGTAGGTCAATACCCGCCAAATGGTAATGCAGTACCAGTTGCAGATGCGGCTTTTCCAAACGCACCAAAAGCCGACTGCCCGCCAGGGCCGCTAAGCGAGCCGGTGCGGCAGGGTCGCGAGCGAGCAGGGCATTAAGCGTACGTTCACAACCGGCCAACACAAGTGTCGGGGTTAACAGCATGCTGACCTCGTGATCGTTGATACCACTATCGACGATAACGTCATAACTTGATGCCACGGTGCAGGGCCACAATGCCGCCTGTCAGGTTGGTGTACTCCACCCGCTCAAGGCCTGCTGCTCCCATCATCGCTTTAAGCGTTTCCTGATTCGGGTGCATGCGAATGGACTCCGCTAAATAGCGGTAGCTTTCGCCGTCTCCAGCGACAAGCTCGCCCATTTTAGGCAGCAGGCGGAAAGAGTACTCATCGTAGGCTTTAGAAAGCAGCGGGTTATTGGGCTTGGAGAACTCCAGCACCAGCAAGCGGCCACCCGGTTTTAGCACGCGGGCCATGGAGCGTAGCGCGGCGTCTTTGTTGGTCACATTCCGCAAGCCAAACGCAATCGTAATACAGTCAAAGCTATTGTCAGGGAAGGGCAAGCACTCAGCGTTGGCCTGAACGTATTCAACATTGCCACCGACGCCATTATCCATCAGCTTGTCGCGGCCAACCTTCAGCATGGAGGCGTTGATGTCGGCAAGCACGACTTTGCCGCGTGGGCCAACAATACGTGAGAACTTAAGGGTTAAATCACCGGTCCCCCCCGCGATATCTAAAACGTGGTGGCCGGGGCGAACGCCCGCACGCTCAATGGTGAAGCGTTTCCAGACACGGTGGATGCCCATCGACATTAAATCGTTCATAACGTCGTAACGGGCGGCGACCGAGTGGAATACATCCGCTACACGTGATGCTTTCTCGTCGACCGGGACTTCTTGATAACCAAAATCGGTGGTGCGCTTTTCCGTGGGGCTCATGGGGCTTTAGCTCCCGAGTTCGAGGCGGTAACAATCGACCAGATGGTCGTCGTATAAAAAGGTTGGCGATATTGTAGCCTTGTCTGCCCCAATTTGTCTGCGCTTGGTCGGATGCGCTGGGTCATGGTTTTTGAGTTTGGTTCTTGGGTTATGGTTCTTGAAGCATGCTTCTCGAATCACAGCTGCTTGAATTGGATACCTGCCGGCTCGCGCGATGCACCGGCTTCTTTTAGCCGCTGCAGGTAGTTCTCCCAATAGGCTTTTTGATGCGTGGCGAGTTCAAACAGGTATTCCCAGCTATAAATGCCGCTGCTATGCCCGTCATCAAAGTAAAGCTGTAGCGCATAGTTGCCTGTCTGGACGATGTTTTGTAGCCCGACATCCTTTTTACCGACTTGAAGCACAGCGGTATCACCGCCATGACCACGTACCTCCGCAGAGGGCGAGTAAACCCGCAAAAACTCTATCGGCAGCCGGAAGCTCTCACCGCTGGCATAGCCAAGCTCAAGTTCGCGGGCCTTTTTATGATAGTGAACCCGGTTGGGGGCGGGAGCGTTCATGCACAAACCTCTTGGCTCATTGCCGAGATAGCTTGCCCACCTTCTGCGCCCCATTGAAACAGGCATCAGTGGGCAAGCGATTTAAGCGATCATTACAGGATATAGCGCGACAGGTCTTCGTCGACAGCCAGTTCACCTAGTTGGGCATTCACATAATTGGCATCAATGACCAGCGGGCTGTCCATATCGCCGCCCTTGAACGAGGCTTCTTCCAGCAAACGCTCCATCACGGTGTGCAAGCGGCGAGCGCCGATATTCTCGGTGCCTTCGTTAACCTGCCAGGAGATCTCGGCGATACGCTCAATCCCGTCAGGGGTGAACTCAATATCCAGCCCCTCGGTTGCCAGCAGCGCCTGGTACTGCTTGGTCAATGATGCGGATGGCTCGGTCAGAATGCGCTTGAAGTCGCCCGGCGTTAGCGCATCAAGCTCCACGCGGATCGGCAGACGGCCCTGTAACTCGGGGATCAAGTCAGACGGACGCGCCAAGTGGAAAGCGCCGGATGCGATGAACAGGATATGGTCAGTTTTCACCATGCCGTACTTGGTGGAAACCGTAGAGCCTTCGATCAACGGCAGCAGGTCACGCTGAACGCCTTCACGAGACACTTCACCACCGCTGGATTGTCCGCTGCCCTTGGCAACTTTGTCGATCTCATCCAGGAACACGATGCCGTGCTGCTCTACGGCCTCAACGGCACGCGCTTTGATTTCATCTTCATTCACCAGCTTGCCGGCTTCTTCATCGCGCAGCAGTACCAGCGCTTCTTTGACCGTTACGCGGCGCTGCTCGCGTTTCTGCTGGCCCATGTTGGAAAACAGGCTCTGCAGTTGATTGGTCATCTCTTCCATGCCAGGCGGCGTCATGATGTCGACACCTGTGCTCTGGGAAGATACCTCTATATCGATCTCTTTATCATCCAGCTGGCCTTCGCGCAGTTTTTTGCGAAAGCTTTGACGCGTGCTGGAGTCTTCACGAGGCTTGTCTTCCTGGCCGCGGGGCGGCGGCAGAAGCGCATCAAGCACGCGATCTTCAGCGGCATCGTCGGCACGATGGCCGACTTCCTCTTTGGCATGCTCGCGTACCATTTTCATGGCCGATTCCATCAAATCGCGAATGATGGATTCCACATCGCGGCCAACGTAGCCTACCTCGGTAAATTTAGTGGCTTCTATTTTGATAAACGGTGCACGGGCGAGTTTCGCTAAGCGACGCGCAATCTCGGTTTTACCCACACCGGTCGGCCCGATCATCAAAATATTTTTCGGGGTTACTTCAGGACGCAGGTCGTCGTCAAGCTGCATGCGGCGCCAGCGATTGCGCAGCGCAATGGCAACGGCGCGCTTGGCGTCTTGCTGGCCGATGATGTATTGATCAAGCGCGTGGACGATTTCGCGGGGTGTCATCTGAGTCATTAAGTCAGCCTCAACGTTCGTTGATATTCAGCTCTTCGAGCGTCACGTGATGGTTGGTGAATACACAGATGTCACCGGCAATTTGGAGCGATTTCTCGGTGATTTCACGCGCGGAAAGCTCGGTGTTCTCAAGTAGTGCTCGGGCGCTTGCCTGGGCAAAGTTGCCGCCTGAGCCAATCGCGATAATGCCGCGTTCAGGCTCCACTACATCGCCGTTGCCGGTAATGATCAGCGAGGAGCTGTGGTCAGCGACGGCAAGCAGCGCTTCCAGCCGGCGCAGGGCACGGTCGGTGCGCCAGTCTTTGGCTAGCTCAACGGCCGCCTTGGTCAAGTGACCCTGATACTTTTCAAGCTGGGCTTCAAAGCGCTCAAACAGCGTAAATGCGTCAGCGGTGCCGCCCGCAAAACCGGCGAGCACTTTGCCACGGTAGAGGCGACGCACCTTGCTGGCGTTGCCTTTCATCACGGTGTTGCCAAGTGATACCTGGCCGTCGCCTGCCAGGGCAACCTGATTACCGCGACGTACGGATACGATAGTGGTCATGGAGATAACTCCTTGGGGGAGGCGTGCTCCCGATAACTGAACGGCCGCTTAAACGATGATAGAGCGACCGCCTATAAAAGACGATGAACAATAAAATGCGGGCGGCTGATAAAAAATCAACCGCCCGCTGGGTAACGCCTACCGCTTTATTCGTTTGAGGCCCGGTTCTTAAAATCAGTTTTGCAGCTGTATCAACAAGGGTTCAATGCCTTGCGTGGTCATTAAATCCTGGGCGCGGTTCAACTCGCGTGTGTCTTCGTAAGGGCCTACCTGGACACGGTGCCACGTATCGCCGCCCGCTTGCACTTCGCTGATTTGCGCCAGTAGGCTCAAATTACGTAACCGGCTGCGTAGTTGCTCGGCATCGCTTAGCTCACGAAACGAAGCGGCCTGCAATACGTAACGATTAGGCGCGCTGGTGCTGGCGGGGGCTGTCGGCTGCGCGGTACTTGCCTGCTCTTCCGGCCGCGTGTTGGCCGCAATCACCTGAGCGATAGGGTCGTCAGTTGATGACGTTTGGGTTGAGGCGCTCTCGGCGGCTTGCACATCAACTTGCTCGGCAACTTCCGGGCGGGTAACGCTTGAAGGAAGCGTGACGCCTGGGGCAATGACCTCGGTTTCAGGCAGCAAGGTATAGAACTCGAACGTGGGCATCGAGGGTTCGCTTGCGGTTTCGTTTTCCCTGGCGGCGGCACGCTCGGCACTTTCGGGTTTGGAGAGTACCGTTGCCTGCGGCTGGTCACTTGGCGTGTCCTGCCAGGGCGCCGTGCCGTGCTGGTGCTGAGCAAGGAAAAAACCTGCGGCCATACCGGCAAGACCCCATACCCAGCCCGGCAGGCGAAATCCTCTGCCTTTGGAGGAGCGAGGGGCTTTACGCTGCGAGGTAGCGCCCTGGCGAGAGCGAGCAGGCTTTTTGCGCGGGCTGGCCATGGCTTACATCTCCTCGGGGGCACTAACGCCCATCAAGTCCAGGCCATTACGCAGTACCTGACGGGTTGCCAGACCCAGCGAGAGACGCACGTTACGCAGCGTATCGTCTTCGACCATGACTTTGACCGCGTTGTAGCAGGTATGGAAATCCCCCGCCAGGTCCAGTAGATACTGAGCCACTTGCTGTGGTTCGCGGTTTTTCGCCGCGTTTTGAACCACTTCTGGGTAGCGCGCCAGGCGGTTAAGCACGGCTTTTTCCTGATCGCTTCCCAGCAGCGCGAGATTGGCAAGCGCCAAGGCATGATCAAAAGGCTGACCCGCTGCCTCAGTTTTACGCAGCATGCTGCTTACGCGCGCGTGGGCGTACTGAATGTAGTACACCGGGTTGTCGTTGGACTGCGAGCGCGCCAGGTCAATGTCGAAAGTTAGCTGGGAGTCGGCGCGGCGTGCAGCGAGGAAGAAGCGCGTGGCATCACGGCCCACTTCATCAATCAGGTCGCGCACCGTAACGTAGCTGCCTGCCCGCTTGGAGAGTTTTACTTCAACGCCTGAGCGCGTGACCATCACCATCTGATGCAGTACGTAGTCGGGCCAGCCTTTGGGGATGCCCACTTCCAGCGCTTGAAGGCCCGCTCGCACACGGGTAACGGTCGAATGGTGGTCGGCCCCCTGCTCGTTAATGACGGTGGTAAAGCCGCGCTGCCATTTATCCAGGTGGTAAGCAACGTCGGGCAGGAAGTAGGTATAGCCGCCTTCACGCTTGCGCATGACGCGGTCTTTGTCATCGCCAAAGTCAGTGGTACGCAGCCACATGGCGCCATCTTCTTCGTAGGTGTGGCCGTTGGCGACGAGTTTTTCAACCGCTTCGTTGACCTTGCCGTCCTGATAAAGCGATGACTCCAGGAAGTACACGTCAAATTCAACGCCGAAAGCTTTTAGGTCCAGATCCTGTTCGCGGCGCAGCCAGGCAACGGCAAACTCTTGAATGGCCTCCAGGTCATCAGCGTCTGCCTTGGCGGTTACTTCGCGATCATCAGCGGTAACCGTTTTACCCGCCACGTAGTCGTTGGCGACATCGGTAATGTATTCGCCGCGATAGCCGTCTTCCGGCCAGCTTTCATCATCAGGGCCCAGGTTTTTGGCGCGCGCCTGTACCGAGCGGGCCAGGTTGGCAATCTGTGCGCCTGCATCGTTGTAGTAAAACTCACGCGTGACATCGTAACCGGTTGCTTCCAGCAGGCGGCACAAGCAGTCGCCAATCGCGGCACCTCGGCCGTGGCCTACATGTAACGGGCCTGTTGGGTTGGCCGATACAAATTCGACCTGCACTTTTTCCGCCTTGCCCATCATGCTGCGGCCAAAGGCGTCGCCGCTATCCAGCACTTGCGCCACAATTTGGGCGGCGGCATCAGGGGCGGCAAAAAAGTTGATAAACCCGGGCCCAGCAATTTCGGTTTTTTGAAGTGCATCGCTTTCTGGCAGTGCGGCAATCAACGACTCGGCCAGCTCACGAGGGTTTTTACCGGCAGGCTTGGCCAGCATGAGTGCCAGGTTCGTGGCGTAATCGCCGTGCGCCTTGTCTTTGGTGGGGTCAACTTTGATGTTGGGCTGAAGGTCATCAGGCAGCACGCCTTGGTGCTTAAGCGCATCAATGGCGCCGTTGAGCAGGGAAACAATCGTGTCTTTCATTTAGGTATCCGGGTAACGTCGGTGGCGGCGTGTGCAAGTGCGCACTTACGAAGTGCATCAGCAAAGCGGCCATTATCAGCATTTGGCGCGCAGTTTCAAAGGTGTTGATGCGATCCTTGCATAAGTGCCCTTGGCAATCCTGGCTATTTCAACGGGCGCGACGCAGACTAGGCAAGCGTTTGAGGGTCGATATCAATCGACCAGCGCACCTTGCGCGCCTCGCGGTTGGCCTCAAGCCATTGCACCAGCCAACTGGCCGCCACGTGCAATTGACTGCGTTTATTGGCGGTCAGCATTAAGTGCATGTGGTAGCGATTTTGACGTCGCTCCATGGGCGCAGGCACGGGGCCCAAGCAGTAAGTGGTAAGGCCTGACGTTTTCAGCCACTCGCGCAGCGCCTGGCCCGCCTGTTGCGCTAAGGCAAGGGCAGCCGGTTCCTGGGGGCTTTCGATCCTTAGTAGCGCCATAAACGTGAATGGCGGCAGGTGTGCCTGGCGGCGCTCTTCCAGCAAGTTTCTCGCCAATGCTCCGTAGCCCTGTTCGGCCAGCAGCCCTAAGTGAGGGTCATCCGGATGCAGTGTTTGCACCAGTACCCGCCCCTGGTCGGCTGCACGTCCTGCGCGCCCGGCAACTTGTTCCAGCAGCTGCGCGCTATGCTCCAGGGCACGGAAGTCGGCGGCGTAAAGACCGCCGTCAGCATTCACCACAACCACCAACGTGACGTGGGGAAGATGGTGCCCCTTGGCAAGCATCTGCGTACCCACCAGCAGGCAAGGTTCGCCACGCTGAATCTCTTTTAGAATCTGCTCAAAGCTGTCTTTCTTGCGGGTGCTGTCGCGATCAATACGGTGCACGGTGACCTTGGGGAAAAGGCCCTGGAGCGTCTCTTCGGTACGCTCGGTGCCGCTTCCCAGCGCGCGTAAGTCACCGCTGCCGCACTCGGGGCAGGCATCCGGCAGGGCACGACGACTATCGCAGTGGTGGCAGGCAAGTAACGGCGGCTGGCGGTGCAGCGTCATGCGTGAATCGCACTGGCCGCATTCCGCCATCCAGCCGCAGGCGTGGCAGGCAAGCGTCGGCGCAAAGCCGCGCCGGTTGATGAAAATCAGCACCTGCTTGCCCGCACTCAGGGTGCTTTTGATCGCTTTAATAGCACCCGGTAGCAGGCCCCCTTGACGGCGCTGGTGGCGTAAATCAAGAAGCTCCAGCTTGGCGGGCTGATGACGGCTGGGCCGCTGAGTAAGGCGCAGGTGGCGATAACTACCGGAAAGCGCCTGCTGTAGGCTCTCAAGCGAAGGCGTGGCGCTGCCCAGCAGTAGTGGAATGCCGTGATAATGAGCGCGTGCAACGGCCAAGTCGCGGGCGTGGTAACGCAGCCCGTCGTGCTGCTTGTAAGAGCCGTCGTGCTCTTCATCGACAATGATCGCGCCTGGGTTGGCAAGCGGGGTAAAGATCGCCGAGCGCGTTCCGATGATAATCAGCGCCCGCCCGTTTGCCGCGGCTTCCCAAACGTCCAGCCGTTCGGGGTCGGTTAAGCCGGAGTGGAGTGCCACTACGGGCACCCGAAAGCGGCTTCTAAAGCGCGCCAGGGTTTGCGGCGTCAGGCCGATTTCCGGCACCAGTACCAGCGACTGCTTGCCTTTGGCGGCAATCGCTTCAATCAGCTGAAGATACACTTCTGTCTTGCCGCTGCCGGTAACGCCTTCAAGCAGGCAAGGGTGGTAGCTTTCAAGCTTTTCGTGTAGCGCCGCAAGGGCGGTGGCCTGCTCACGATTGAGCGGCAGTGCCGGTGTGGCAAGCAAACTGCCACTCGGCGTCTCGGGGGCGGTTAGGGTGATTTCCTGGTGGGTGACCAGCCCCTTCTTGCCCAGTGCTAGCAGTTGGTCGCGGCTAAAGCCGTGGGCGCTGACAGCTCGTGAAGGCAGGCCGTGCGGATGCTGACATAAAAGCGCATATAGCTCGGCTTGTTTGGGCGCTCGGCTTAAATCCGGCTGGGTATGCGTTACGGCAAACCACAGCGTTTGCGTGCGCCCAGCCATTGGGTGGCCCTGGCGCAGCCGTGCAGGCAGCGCATGATGGAGCGTATCGCCCAAGCTGTGTTGGTAGTAGCGTGCGGCAAACCGGCATAGCCACAGCCAGTCATTGGGAAGTGGTGCATCATCCAGCGCTTCGCTGACAGCACGTAACTGGCTGCGTGGTAGTTCACTGGTGGCAGCCAGTTCAACTACCACGCCCACCACTTCGCGCCGTCCAAAGGGTACGCGTACACGAAGCCCAGGCTGCCAGCCGCAAGGGGGAGTGCGGCTGGCGGGCAGGTAATCAAACAGGCGTCGGAGTGGGGACGGCAAGGCGACTTTTAGCACCTGCAAAGAAACAGTGTCAGGCAATTGGCCTCCGGCGATAAGTTTTGCTAAAATATGCGGCCGCTCTGAATCTAAACGATCAGACGGTTAACCGGTTAGTAGTTTTTCCAAACCCGTATGCGGTGCCTGGCAACGGATCAGGTGGCGGCATACCGCTTGAGAGATCATCACGATGAGACAAGGTATTCACCCGAATTACAATACGGTCACCGCTAACTGCTCTTGCGGTGCTAGCTTCCAGGTAGGCTCTACTTCTGGCCAGGATTTCTCGCTAGACGTATGCTCCAACTGCCACCCGTTCTACACGGGCAAGCAGAAGCAAGCGACCACCGGTGGCCGTGTAGAGCGCTTCAACAAGCGTTTCGGCGCTGCTGTTAAGCGCGGCTAATCCTGACGGATCAGCCACACTGCAAGTGCGGGTAAAATACCAGGTACTTGTAAGAAAAACCCACGCTACGGCGTGG
>NZ_JBQSYD010000028.1:0-55950 GCF_052378905.1 Halomonas sp. AOP22-C1-8
GTGATCGCTGGGGACAATGACCAGCCTGACTTGTTGTTTGAGGCGTGCGCGGGCGCCCAGGTGCTGGTGCATGAAGCCACCTACACCGAAGAGATGGCCCAGAAGGCTGGTGATGTCGGGCATAGCTACGCCAAGCTTGTCGCTGCGTTTGCCGAATCGGTACAGCTTCCCAATCTGGTGCTGACGCACTTTAGCCCCCGTTACCAGCTCCACCCCCTTGCCTCGCCTTCCATTGAAGACATCCGAAAGGAGGCCCAGCGCGTCTACTCGGGTTCGCTTTATCTGGCACGGGATTTTGGCGAATACACCCTGGATAAAGCGGGCCACTTTTCTGAAGTGGCGGGCGAGTAGTCTCTTTATGTTTTGATCTATGCGACCCAACGCTACTGCTAGGAAGGCGGCTACTAAAGCAGTAATGATTTGGTGAGGTAATGGTGTGCGTGAGGTGGGCTTAAATCCAATCTTCTACTCTAAGCCCTGGTACGCGATTAAACTCACGTAGATTATTGGTTACAAGAATCAGCCCTCTTGAGCGAGCATGCCCAGCGATCATCAGATCATAGGGTCCTATTGGTGTGCCTGCTTTGGCTAGCTCTGTACGTAGCAGGCCACTGTGATAGGCGGCACCGGAGCCGTAATCAAGAACATCCAGCCGGGCTGCGAACCCCTCTACCACGCTTAAGTTCTTCTCAGGAGAAGCAGACTTTTCAGCACCATACACCAACTCCATCAGTGTCACGGTGCTGATGCATAGCTGGTCGCTATGCTGGTTAAAGGTCTCACGAACATGAGGGGGTTTATGTTTGATCGTGAAAATGCAGATATTGGTATCGAGCATGTACTTAAGCATTAAAACGCTTCGCGCTCCTGTTCGTTTGGTTGCTCGCGTTCACTCATAAAGTCTGCAGTGACACTTTGGCCATCAAACCAGCTATCCCACGCTTCACCTACGGGAGTAATTAAGCGCGCACGGCCCAACGCAATAACATCTACGCGTTTAATGTCCTCTGGCAGCGCGAGAGACTTAGGCATACGCACCGCTTGGCTACGGTTACTTTTAAACACCGCTGCTTTTTCCATGGCTATCTCCTGATTATTGCTGCTTTTACTCGCTAAATACACGACGTAACGTACTTCTTAAGTATGATCGTATTTTGGGATATGTCAATGGGATATACATTGCTGTGTCGTTTAAAAAAAGGGGCTATACAGTAGAGCTTAATAGAGAATATGAAATGGTGTGTGAGCAGAAAGTAGCAATGCCAACGGACGTAGGGATTTGAGCTATGCTGGGAAAGCTATTTTTTCTTAACGTTTTACCCTTCCGCTCAAGGATACGGTGACATGAGCCTAGAAATAACGTTGATCGTATTGCTCGCTGCCATCTTCAACGCCAGCTGGAATGCCATCGTTAAAGTGAGTGGCGACAGGATTGCCGTCATGGCGGTGATTACTTTATTGGGCAGTCTGGTTTCTACACTCGCCTTGCCTTTCGTGACGCTCCCTGATCCTGCTAGCTGGCCACTTCTTGGCCTAGCCATATTGATTCATACCGCTTATCACTTTTGCCTGCCCATGGCTTACCACTATGGTGATTTCGGTCAGGTTTATCCCATCGCGCGCGGGTCGGCGCCATTACTCGTGACCCTTGGCGCAGTCGCGTTCGCGGGTGAAATGCTGGGCTTTATCCCATTACTCGGCGTGCTGTTTCTTGGGGTCGGCGTGATGTCGCTAGCCTTCGATACCAGCACCGGTATCACCAGAAATCCTCGCGCTATCCTTCTTGCTCTCGGTACGGGCGCCTTTATCGCTTCATATACGTTGGTGGGCGGTCTGGGTGCTCGGCAAGCTGGCTCGGTACTCGGCTTTGCGGTGTTGTTGACGCTCGGCAATGGCTTGCTGACGTTCGCGATTGCGCTTACGTGGAAAGCCAAGGAAATAAAAAAAGTGATAGGCAGCAATCTGGCGCCCGCCATTGCGGGCGGTGGCATGCAGGTCGGTGCGTATTGGATCGTGATATGGGCCATGGCCTACGCGCCGCTCGGCATGGTCTCGGCGCTACGCGAAACCAGCGTGCTGTTCGCCGCGCTGATTTCCACCATCATTCTGAAAGAAGGCTTCGGCGTATGGCGGTTTGTGTCTTCGGGGCTGATCGCTTGCGGCATTGCGTTGACGCGTTATAAGCCTTAGCCACTGCCCATCAGTAGTAGGACGAAAGATGATCTCCCTGGTATCGAATGTGAGAACATGGCGGTTGTGTTCGCTTGGTCAGCACTTTATGTGCGTTCGGGGAAAAAATGAAAAAGTGGCTACTCATACTGCTCGCTACGCTGTCGCTTGCAGCCGTGGCTGACGACGAGGCGCTTGATTTCAATAATATAATGAACACGCTCGAGACCAATCGGTGCGCGGCTATCGAGTTAGAGATCGCCGAGGAGGTACTCACCCACTATCTGGAAACGAGCGTTGAGCATAACGCGGTTGATCCTGCGTTAGTCGATGCTATCCAGGTGGCTCAAAAGCAGTGGCAGGCGTATGCCGCTGCCCATTGCGGCGCTGTCTATACGCAGTGGCGCGAGGGGAGCATTCGGAACGTCATGGGCATTACGTGCAGTACTCGTTTAACGAAACAGCGAACGCACGACATCTGGCAAGACTTCCTGACCTATATGGACAGTACGCCGCCGGTGTTACCGGAACCCACTATCGAGTAACGCCTTTATTCGTTACATGACGGTACTGTCGTTACTTTCTATAGGCACGTACCATGCCTTCTTCAGTTTTATCGAATGAGGGGATTGCCCAATGCAGACGTTGAGAATTGACCTGGTGTCCGATGTTGCTTGCCCGTGGTGCGCCATCGGCTACCGCCGCCTGGAACAAGCGCTGGAAACCCTGCAGGGCGAAATCGAAATCGAGCTGCACTGGCAGCCCTTCGAGCTCAACCGCGACATGCCGCCCGAGGGTGAGCCAATACTTGAACACCTGTGCCGAAAGTACGGCAAGGACGCGGCCACCATGGAGCAGTCCCAGCGTGAGATCATGAAGGTCGCCGAAGAGCTGGGATTGAATTTCCGTGGCGCCCTGGAGCGGCGGGCGAACAATACCTTCGCCGCCCACCGCGTGCTGGCCTGGGCTGGAACGCAAAACCAAGAGACAGCCCTGCAGTTGGCCCTGTTTGATGCCTACTTCGGTGAGGCGAAAAACCCTTCAGACCCAGAGGTTCTTCGCGAAAAGGCCATTGAGGTTGGGCTTGACGGTGACACTGCCGAAGCCATTGCCCTGTCTGATCAGTACGCGGACGAGGTTAGAGCGGCACAACAGCGATTTATGGAGGCGGGGGTGAGTGCGGTGCCGGGATTCATCCTCGACGGCCGCTACCTGATTTCTGGCGCCCAGCCCGCTGACGTGCTGGTCGATGCGCTTCGTCAGGTGGCTGAAGAAAACGCGAACGGCTAACGTCTCGCATTAGAGTGATCACCGAGTCTACTGACTTCAATTCAACTGTGAAAAATGCCCATGACGTCATCACTTCATCGCCTTTACTCTTTTCGTCGCTGCCCCTATGCCATGCGTGCCCGGCTCGGCTTATTGTTTGCTGAGTTACCGGTGGAGCTGCGCGAAATCACATTGAAGAACAAACCGGCCCAGATGCTAGCGATTAGCCCGAAAGGCACTGTGCCTGTTTTACAGCTTTTTGATGGTACTGTGATCGAAGAGAGCCGAGAAATAATGGTGTGGGCGCTTGAGCAACAAGATCCGCAAGGGCTGTTAGATGCGAAGGTTAGGACTCAGGCCAATGTCCTGATCGAGCAAAACGATAATGAATTTAAACATTGGTTGGATCGCTATAAATACGCCGACCGACATCTCGAAATGACCCAGGCAGAGTACCGGCAACGGGGTGAAGCTTTTTTACAGGTTTTAGAGGAGAAGCTGACTCAAAAGCCTTATCTTCTGGGAGATAAGGCGACCATTGCTGATATTGGCATCATGCCTTTTATCCGCCAATTCGCCCATGTAGATCGCGATGTTTTTTATAGCCTACCTTACCCGCACCTGCAGCGGTGGCTACAACACTGGTTGGAACACGCGTTTTTTCTGCAGGCCATGACCAAGTTTCATCCATGGCAAGAAGGGGATGACGTGGTGGTTTTTCCATTTTGAAAAGCGCTACCTGTTAATTCCTTGTCGGTTTTCTCACGAAGGCCATTGAGGTAGGGTTTTATGGCGACGCCGCTGAGGCCATCGCCCGCTCTGATCCGTACGCGAATGACGTTCGTGCGGCAGAGCAGCGCTTCATGGAAGCCGGAATGAATGCGGTGCCGGGTATCATCCTCGACGGCTACTACCTGATTTCCGGCGCGAGGGCTAGTCGATCAATATGGCGCCACACACGTGGCGCCATGTGCCTCTTGGCTTTACTCGCTCAATCCCACTTTCTCCATAAACGCCCGCGCATGCACATCCACCGCTTTAATAGCGTGAACAATCTGCTTGGGCGTTAGCTCATACGCCAGGTTATGGCTTGATTCACCCTCTTTAAGCGCCGCTTCGGCTACACGATAAAGATCTTCCTCGCTTGCCTGGTCGAGCTTCAGTGCTTTCAGCGTCACCGGTAGGCCCAGCGCCAGGTAGAGGTCTAAATACTCTTCCAGCTCCGCCTGAGGCGCTTGGTCGAGAATCAGCTGCGCGACCGTGCCGTAGGCCACTTTTTCGCCGTGGGTCAGGTTGTGAATCTCGCCGTGCAGGGCGGTAAAGCCGTTATGGATGGCATGCGCTGCCGCGAGGCCGCCGCTTTCAAAGCCCAGGCCGCTGAGCAGTGTGTTGGCTTCGACCACGGCTTCAAACGATGGCGTGACGATCTGCGCTTCGTTGGCCTGATAGGCCAGCATGGCGTGCTCGAAGAGGATGTCTTCGCACTTCTCACCAATCGTGGCGCCCAGCAGTGTGGCTTTGCCGCCCGCCATATTGTTGGCGTTAGCGCGAATAGCGGCGCGTGCCTCAACCCAGGTGGCCAGTGCATCGGCAATGCCCGAGGCCAGAAAACGCGGCGGCGCTTTGCAGATGATGCCGGTATCGACCAGCACCAGGTCGGGATTCTTGCTGTAGAAGCGGTAGGACTCAAACTCGCCATCGTCACTGTAGATGACTGACAAGGCGCTGGTAGGCGCATCGGTAGAAGCAGTGGTTGGCAGTATGGCACAGGCTGCTTCGAGCTTTTCAGCCACACCTTTGGCAGTGTCGATGGCTTTACCGCCACCAAAGCCGATAACGACATCTGCCTGCTGCTTGCGGCCGAGCTCAACGAGGCGGTCGATTTCGCGGGTAGAAGCCTCACCTTCGAACACTGCACGCTCGAAACTGACGCCTTCGCCTTCCAGGCTCGCGCTAAGCTCCTTACCCGCGATGTCCCAAACCACATCGTCGGCAATCAGCAGCGCCGTTTTCCCGAGCGCTGACACATAGTGTCCGGCGCGGGCGGTAACACCTTCCCCCTGCACGTAGCGGCCGGGGCTGATGAAGACTTTCTCGTTGATGGCTGTCATGGCAAATCGTCCCTAAAAGAGAGTGGGTTGCCTGACCATTGGTAACACATGAAAGGTGCATGTGTATTGCGGTCGTGTGACTTATTAGCGCTTATGTTGACCGCTGTCAGCTAAATAAAGGAGTGCCAAATGCTTACCACCCAGGATGGGGGAACGCTGGCTAATTTCGGCAGAGGCCTTGCCGACCACTTGTTACAGCGGGCTACCGAAGGTATCGGTAAAGCGTGACACTCGGGGAAGTTAAGTGGCGTTTTGGGTATTCAAGATATTGATATCGCAGGGCATGTTTCAGTACCTGACTTTATTGTTTATTAATGAGGGAGTAATGATCTCTTTAAATTTGGGGAGTCGTGGCAATATGAGCGATGCATACGAATAATGGCGGCTATTCAACCGATTCACACGTTGGCTGGTGTATTTTTCTCACTGTTTAGCGGCCATGCCGATACCAATCAATAGATGCCCCGGAAGAATATGAACTTACTGTTTCTAGGCACCTCCGCCGGTGTGCCCACCAAAAGCCGAAATGTGACTGGCATTGCTTTGCGCGAGAGCAAGGGCAAAGGCTGGTACCTGATTGATTGTGGAGAGGGCACCCAGCATCAGGTTTTGCGTACGAAGCTGTCGTTTCATTCATTAAACGCCATTTTGATTACCCATGTGCACGGCGACCACTGCTATGGGTTACCGGGCATACTGGCGAGCGCGGGAATGAACGGTCGGAAAGCGCCGCTTACCATTGTCGCACCCGCAGGCATCAAAGCGTGGTTGGAGGCTACTTGCGAGGCCACGCAGCTAGGTTTGCCCTTCGCGCTGGAATTTATCTGCTCAGATGACCTGCCGAGCATTGAGTTTGAAAACATGGCAGTTGCCACGTTCAAACTTTCCCATGGGGTGGCGTCTTATGCCTATGCGTTGACAGAGAAAAACATCGACGCTGCCCTGGACATCGAAAAGCTCATCCAGAAGGGGGTTCCCAGAGGGCCGTTGTGGGGGCAGTTGAAAAGAGGGTTCGATATTGAGTTCGCGGGGGAGACATTAACAAGCCATGAGTGCTTACTCCTCAAGCATGAGGCCAGGAAAGTGGTCATCGCAGGAGACAATGCCCAGCCTGAGCTGTTGTGGGAAGCGTGCGCTGGGGCGCAAGTGCTGGTGCATGAAGCCACGTATACGCAGGAAATGGCCCAGAAGGCGCTTGAGGTGGGGCATAGCTACGCCAGGCTTGTAGCTGATTTTGCCGAATCGGTAGCGCTGCCCAACCTGGTGCTGACGCACTTTAGCCCGCGTTATCAGCTCAACCCCCTGGCATCGCCCTCTATCGAGGATATCCGCAAAGAGGCCCAAAGCGCCTATTCGGGCGCGCTTTACCTTGCGCGAGATTTTCTTGAATTTAGCCTGGATAAGTCGGGCCACTTTGCTGAAGTGGCGAGCGAATAAGTTTTCCCGGTTTTAACGATTCTTGCGAATGGGCGGCTACCCGAAAGCAGGTAGCCGCTTCTTGTGATTGCCGGGAAAATCAGTCGCGGCAGTAACCTTCGCCTGCCTGAACTACCAGGCAGTCTTCCTTCTCCGCTAGCCATTTCAAGCCGGTGGCTTCGCCGTCTCCGGCGCGAAGTCGCTGCTGGCCGTCATCGCGGCTGAAGCTAATGCCGTCGTCTGTAGCTTGCCCTTCGAATGTGCCGTGTTGGTCGGCGTCCAGGCCGTACTGCATTTCAAGCAGATAATGGCCGGGGCCAGCGGAATCATCTTGGCTGACCTCCAGAAATAACCCTTCCACACCGATCCATCGGCCAACCCACTGATCGGTCATCTCATGGTCTGGCTGGCTTTGCCCGGCTTCAGTCTCTGGTGCAGGTGCGTTGGAAGCGGCGGTGTTGTCGTCGTTACACCCGCTAATCAATGTCATGGCGCATAAAACTAACGATAGGGTTAACGCTGTTTTCATCATGGCGAGAGTCACCGGCGGTGGGGGTAGTTGAAGGGTAATCTGAGATTCGTCTTGATCAAGCCCTTTGGCGGAGATTAAAGGTACAGCACTCCCAATAGCGAGCTTTACCAGAAATAGACTACCCTTTTTTTTGCTCATATATTCGCTAAAACACGGTGCTTATATTAGTCACTAACACCTTCTGAGCGTATTCAGCTCACAGACCGCTGCATTAATATTCAGTATCATTTAGAAAATTCAGTACTTGAAAAAGGCAGTGCTTGAGATAGAGCGCGTGGTTAGTAATATTGATGGCAGGAGCCACGATGAATCGTACGCTGTTTGGCACCACCTTGATAAAGCAGGCATTTGACCATGCCTGGTATCACATCAGGACGTGTTTCTCGAAGCACCTCAAACACAGCGTTGAGGAGACTGGTTGGCATTTATTGGACCTTTCTCCACACCTTGGATATCCACTGGCGCTTGAGATTCAAGGTTGGCAAGGCTCTAGGCCTTTCTGTTGGAGAAGTATCAGCGACGGAGTCGTTGTGGCGGAAAGCCGCTTTCTCCAGGCGCCCGGCCTCCCTTTTGATGTTCTGAGTGCCCAAGGCAACGTACTTGGACAGGGGCTACCTTCTGAACTTGTCTCGTTGGGTGATAACGCGCCTTTTGTGCGTTATGCCCTTTACCAGGCTTGTGCCTGCTTACCAGCTGCCAGACAATTAGCGCAAGATTCTCCGTTACTGTTGATCCTCACGCTTGATTGGGCACAGAAGTTAACGATTGAACAAGCTGAATTAGCCGCTTGGCTTTCAGAAAAACGCGCTCGATTATTGGAAATGATTGGCCTACCGGGATCTGCTTCGCTCGCCAGGCTGCTACGTCGTATTCCATTGGCGCCAATGACGAGTTGGCAGCTGTGCTATGCACGCAAATGTTTGCAACAGCCTGATGATGTGGCGCTATTACGGCATCTCGCACGCCCCAACCTTAACCATTTGTGGTTTCTTAACCGCTTTCCTGCTCCTTGGCCAAAGCTGTTGGAGATGGTTGAGCCGAATATGCCGCTGCACGAAATCGCTTGGTTACAACGCATGGCCGAAGACATCCAGCGCCTTGCACCCAACGGTACCCGGCTTTATCGCGTAAACGATATCCACGTGTTACAGCAACTGCATGATAATCTCGTAGAGCGCTTCAATGCTTTAAGCCAGGTTAACCACGCCGCTGCACTGGCACTGCAGTACGGTGATTATCCTGAAGCGCCCATTCCGGGCAATGCCGATATTGTTGCGTTGGAAAGTTGGGATGCCTTACTGGCTGAAGGCAAGCAAATGCATCACTGCATTGGCAGTTATGCGGCACAAGTCAGCGCTCGCCAGGTATTTGTCTACCACATGGAAGCACCAGAAGCGTTAACCATCGCGCTCTCCCCACAAGGCAGCCAGTGGGGAGTGCAAGAAATACGTGGCTATTGCAATGCATTACCGAGCGAGGCGTCACTTGAGGCAATACAGCGATGGTTAACTGCTCACTATTAGGCGTGGGTTGTGGCTTGGGCTTCTGGCAGGAAGGCGTGCTCGTTCACCCATTTAGCTAAATCGCCCAGCGCTTTCATGGCGCCTGCTTTAGTGTACTCGTGGGGCCATGCACTCAATGCTAACCAGCGCCCTTTAACTTCGTACCAGGTATGCGTGTCATTGCCGTCTCTGTACCAACTACAGCTCGGCTGCTTAGTGACAGGCGTTACGTCCAGGAAAGCTTGCTCGATATTTTTTAGCCAAGGGTCATTGCTTGTTTGGCTTTCCAGATATACTCGAACTTCAAAACCGATACTTTCATCGCCTTCTGACACTGAAGAAGGATAATAAATGAGACATATTTGGGCAGCTCCTGAATTACCCCAAGTACTGGGGGAAAAGCGCCAGGCTTTTATATTGTCACCCCAGTCCTCGGGGTTATTTTTGGTATTAATGTCTGTCGTCGCTATTTGCAATGCAGCAGCAATATGACTTTTACCTTCCGCCACCAGTTCTTGCTCGAATTGTTTCAAACGTTGAGATGCTTCATATAAGCTATTGAAATGCTTTAACGAAAAATCCAGTTCGTTTTTTGTCATCGTCTTTTCTTCAGTTGGGTGGGCGATAGAGGCGAGATGCTGTAATAATTCCTGGTAGAAAACTTGCCACTTTGTCTGATTGGACGGGGCCACGTCTTGCCCGTAAAGTGCATACGCCGAGGCCACTATTTCCGAGTAGGATAGCGTCGGCCAGCCTGCGTTACGGGCGGGTATCCGAACATCTTCTTTGGTGTCATCCGGGCATAAAACGCACTTGTAGGTGGTAACCGCATAGCTTTCCAGCAATTTGTCATAGGCATAAAACGGATTATTCGTCGCTGCAGCCCATACTTTATGCTCGATGCCTAATACGAAGTCGTTTCCCGAAACCACTAAGTCCAAGCGTTTGGTTGACTCGCTTTCAACATTCCAGCTTCCTACTTCCCGTTCGGTAGTGATTGCTTCCCAGTCGACTTGCTGTTGATCGTCATGATCAAACTTACGAGCTAGCGCATGCAAAATGGCCTTGGCTAACCAGTGCGGTGCGCCGGGATAGCCGCCCATAAAGAAGGCCATTAAGTTGGATAGCCGGTTCTCATGCTGACCTGGCCCTGCAACGGAAAACAAATTGGGTGTTAAAGGTTCTGGTTTAGGCAGCAGTGCCAATTTCTCGAAAAAACGCTCCAACGCTGCCAAATCGGCCGATTCTGAAGACATTGATTAATCCTAAAGAGTGGTAAATGGGTCCCGTCCATTAGCTTGCTGCCTAATTATACTATTGGCGAATGCGAATCGTATGACTAGGTAACCTTAAATTATCCAGCGATAATTGGTCACGCGATAGCATAGCGTTAAGGGAAACTGTCGGTATTCGTCATCAGCGCCAAGCGAGCCACTTGGCGATAACGCCTTCTACGTTAACTGATAAGAGCGAATTAAAAGCGCAGCAATAGCTCACAGGTAACGCAGATAGCGTTACACCCAGGGGCAAGCGCTCCTTGATGTTGTTCGCCGCCGATACCGACAGAGACCGCTTGAAGTGAGGGCTGCCCATCTTTCAACGTTCCATCGAGTATCAGTATTTCATTCGCGTGGCTTTTAAGCTGGTGGCCGTCTGTAAAACAGGTTTGTACCAGGCTTCCAAGGCCCATGATCTGTGCCGTATCAATCCCGTAGCGTTTAGCGGTTGCTGCGATGGCGGCATTGAGGTCTTGATTGGGGCGTAGCGTCAGTAAGAGGGCGTTGGGCTTAGCGGCGCTGCTGGCGCCTTGGTAAGGCGCAAAAAGAGGAAACCGGGTTTCTTCATCAGCCGTGACGGCCAAATAGGCGCCTTCTATCGCGATACACGACACCTCAATGTCATTGGCTAATATCGACGCGGGCGCTAGCAGATGGCCAACCGCGGTATGCCCATCGCCTTGCTGCCATATCCCGTGGCAATGCAGGAAAGGTTCACCATCACGCAGGCCTACATGAATGCCTGCGGTGTGTATGTTTGCCGGTGGTGATAAGCGATGCGTTTCACTATACCAGGCAGCATGTTGCCCACTTGGGTCATCGCCCGGGATGACATAGTGAAGCGTTTGCATCGCTGCATTATTGATCGTTAAGTACGCTGACGAGATGGCCTGCTTTTGAAGCGCCTGGACGATGGCGTCATGTAGCGTTTGGCCGCCTTCAAGCGTGAGTGATCGCTCTTGTGTATGGCAGAGCTGCGCCTGGTAGCGCGTTTGTGCAGGCGTGCCTGGGTGTTCGATATAGCCAAGCGCTACCGCATTGCTGGGAGGAGAACTCATGTTGCCTCCTGTAATTCACCACGCTCAGTTAATGTTTCACGAATGAGCTTTTTAGTGATTTTTCCGTAAGCCGTTTTGGGCATTTCTTCCCAGAATACGTAGCTTTTAGGCATCTTGTAGCGAGCAATGCGCTCACTCAGCCATGCATTCAAGGAGGCAGTATCCAGTGGCTGGCCGGGGTAAAGCACACACACGGCCATGCCGACTTCACCCCAGACAGGGTCAGGTACGCCCAATACGGCTGTTTCGGAAATGGCAGGATGGCTAAGCAGCTTCTCTTCGATCTCGCGAGGATAAATGTTGGAGCCGCCCGATATATACATATCCGAAACGCGCCCGGTCAGGTAAATGAATCCTTCTTCATCCCGATGGCCCAGGTCACCCGTTAAAAACCAGCCATCTCGAAAGCTCTTTTGATTGGCTTCGGCGTTATTGTAGTAGCCCGCAAAAACAGCCGGCCCGATGACGGCGATTTCTCCCGTTTCACCGGCGGCCACTTCAGCACCGTTGCTATCCTGAATTTGCACCTGCATGCCGGTACGCGAAAAGCCGCAGCTCCCGATTTTCATGTGGTTATCGTCAACGTGGTGAAGCGCAGGGGGTAGCACCGTTATATTGCCGGTTACCTCGCCAAGCCCGAAATACTGAACCAGCACAGACCCTAATGTTTCCAGCGCTTTCACCTGGTCGGACCGGTACATGGGCGCACCAGCGTAGACAACGTAGCGTAAGGAGGAGTGGTCATGCCGCTTTACACTGGAGTGCTCAATGAGCATTTTGACAATAGTGGGCACGGTGAATAGGTTGGTCACGTTCCACTTTTCCACAAGCTGCCAAATCACCTCGGGGTCAAATTTCTCGTCCGCCGGGAGTATGGTTTTAACGCCGTGAGCGACTTGGGCAAGCTGATGAACGCCCGCGCCGTGCGACAGAGGCGCGACGACGATAGACGCGTCAGAGGCGTTGGTTCCTGGCATCAAGTCACATAAATGGTTAGTGACAACGAAGGCCATTTGGCCATGGGTCAGTACGGCTGCCTTGGGGCGTCCGGTGGTGCCAGAGGTGAAGAAAAACCACGCAGGGTCATCGCGATTAACCGCGGCGGCTGGCATGTGCTGGCCTGAAAAGCGTTCAACCAGCGTTTCGTAATCGACGGCGAAATCACTCTCTCCAATCGAGATCGTCACATCAATAAGAGGGGCACAAGCGGCGGCGTGATGGGTAAAGCTGGCGCCACAAAGCAGGCCTTTTGCCCCAGAGGATTCAGCCAGGTAAGCCACTTCGTCGGGCGACTGACGATAGTTGGTCGGCACCCATACGGCGCCTATTCTCCAACAGGCAAACATCGCTTCAAACATTTGGTGGCAGTTGGAGGACTGAACCAGTAAGCGGTCACCCTTTTGCAGGCCCATTTCATGGCGGAGCGCGTACGCAAACGCTTGTGAACGCTCCTCCATCTGTTTCCATGTCCAGGTCTTTTCGCCCCATACAAAGCCAATCTCATTCGAGAAGCGGCGCGCGCTTTCGGTGAGAAGGTGAGACAGGTTCATTACTCGGGTAGAAACAGGCATGACGCTATTGTGTTCATTCAGGCTCATTTCACACGCTCCAGAATAGACACGTAATTAGTGACGGCCGCGCCGCCCATATTGAAGACGCCAGCCAGGTTTGCATTGGGTATTTGCATCTGTTCCGCCTCACCCATTAACTGCATGGCGGCCATTACATGCATGGAAACACCCGTAGCGCCGATAGGATGACCTTTGGACTTTAGCCCGCCGGATGGATTGACGGGCAAGGCGCCATCTTTTTGCGTGATACCTTCCTGAATAACACGATAGCCCTCCCCCTTCTTGGCGAGCCCCATCGCTTCGTACTCAAGCAGCTCGGCGATAGTGAAGCAGTCGTGTGTTTCGACGAGGGATAAATCCATAATGTTGACGTCAGCGCTTGCGAGCGCTTTCTGCCAGGCCATCGATGCCCCACGAAACTCCAATATGTCTCGTCTTGAAAGCGCCATTAAGTCATTGGCTTGCGTTCGTGCCCGAAAGGCAATCGCACGCTTTAATTGAGCGGCCGTCTCAGCATCGGCAATAATCATGGCTGCGGCGCCATCCGATATGAGCGAGCAGTCTGTGCGACGCAAAGGGCCTGCGACCGTCGGGTTGTGGTCTGAAACGGTGGCGCAGAAATCGACGCCGATATCTTTGCGCATTTGGGCATAGGGGTTAAACACGCCGTTGGCGTGGTTTTTGGCCGCGATCATGGCGAGTTCGTAGGAGCGGTCCCCGTAGGTTTGGAAGTAACGTTCCGCAATTTCGCCGAACACCCCCGCAAAGCCCCCCGCAATATGGGCTTCTTCACGGTGATAGCTGGCGCTTAGCAGAATGTTGCCCACTTCAGCAGTGGGCGTTGCCGTCATTTTTTCAGCGCCGATGACCAGGGCGATGCGCCCACGCCCAGACTCTATAAAGTCGAGCGCGCCATGCAGCGCTGCGCTGCCTGTTGCGCAGGCATTTTCGTAACGCGTGGCGGGCGTGTGCGCAAAGCGCTCGTCGCCCATCGCCACCAGGGCTGCTTGGAAGTCCTGAGCCGAGAAACCGTTGTTAT
The DNA here is from genome assembly GCF_052378905.1 of Halomonas sp. AOP22-C1-8. NCBI lineage: Bacteria > Pseudomonadati > Pseudomonadota > Gammaproteobacteria > Oceanospirillales > Halomonadaceae > Halomonas > Halomonas sp. AOP22-C1-8. Next base: position 13,945 of record NZ_JBQSYD010000028.1, read on the forward strand.
AGACACCGACAAAAATGCCGTCGATAGCCTCATGATCGACGCCTGCATGAACGAGCGCATCCTGAACCACGCTTTGCATCAGCGCTTGGGTGTCGGGTTCGGGCAATTTTCCAAAAGGGGAGTGGGCCCAACCGACGATCTGTGCTTTTGTCATTATTTGCTCCTGGCGAGGGGAGTGGGAGATGTTTGATGTCTTGTAAATTCAGCGGCTAACAGATGCTCAATCGCTAACGCCTCTTCTTTTAATCTCGGCACAAGCGTTTGGGAACGACGTGGTTCCTGCATACGGCTCTCTATCGCTGCTAGCGAAAGTGAGCCGGCCAGTACGCCATCAGGCCAACGTAGGGCAATGCCGATTCCCCATGAATCCGCAAACACCAGCCCAGGGTTAACGGCATAGCCCTGCAACCGCGTTTCGTTCACCAGGTTTACCATATGCTCTGGAGCCAGTTGGGGGTACTGCTGTTCAAGGAGCGGGCGTTGTGCATCTAATACGTGGGTAATTTCAGCGTCAGGCAGCGCTGCCAACATGGCGAGTGAGCCTGCGCCTACTCCCAGAGGATGATAGGCGCCTTGCACAAGGGCATGGGTCCGAATGGGATAAACGCCGTCTTCACGATACAGACACAGCGAGAAGTGGCCTCGGCGGATAGAAAGACAGGCGGCATCTTCCGTTCGCTGCGCTAAACGAGCGACATTGCACGTAGCCAGTCGCGTCAGGTTATGTTGCTCGGAAGCTCTGTGGCCCAGCAAATAGGCTTCTGGGCCTAATTGATAATGATGATTAGCGGGCGATTGCTCTACCATTCCTGCATTAATAAGTGCCAGCAGCAATCGTCTTACCGTGGGCTTGTTTAAACCACTGTGCCTGGTTAAATCGGCCAGTGAGCTGCCTTCGGCTTGTCGAGCAATCAGGCTTAATAACCCCAGTGCACGGTCGACGCTTTGTGCACCAGCGGTTGTGCTCTCCGTTATTAAGGCTTTGTGTTCCATATTATGGACCGATTGTTGTTTTAATGGCGCGTGTATTGAGCTTATTTTGCTGATACTTTGACTTTCTGGAGTGCTTTTGGCAAATTTTTATTGTCGTATATATAACGAATGGTCCATATTGTGGATTATAACAATCAAGTGCGTTAGCACGGATACGCCACGAGGAATAGAACATAATGAAACGCCATGCTTTTTTAAAAACTGTCTGGGCCACCTCTGCTGCAAGCTTGCTTTTTGCCAGTGCGGCATCCGCTGAAACATTAAGGCTTTCTCATAACACCGGTGACACCACCACGTGGCATGAAGCCGCTGAACTCTTTAACGACTTGTTAAATGAAGCCTCAGAAGGCGAACTGTCGGTTCGTACGTTTCCTAACTCGCAGTTAGCGGGTGGCGACCAGATGCGCCAGTTTGAAATGGTGGGTAGGGGCGCTATTGATTTAGTGATGACCTCCGCCATTAATGTCACGCCGTTAATACCTGAAATGGCTGTTTTTTCACTGCCTTATCTCTACGACGGTTATGATCAGGTAGACGCCACCATGAACGGCGAGCCGGTTAAGTTGCTTGAAGAGATCATGGATGAAAAGGGCGTTAAGGTGCTGGCCTGGGGTGAAAGCGGTTTTCGTGAACTGACCAATAGTAAACGGCCGATTCGTAGCCCTGACGATATGCGCGGGTTAAATATGCGCGTGGCAGGTCCTATGTATGTTGATGTTATGGATGCATTGGGCGCCAACCCGCAGCAAATGCAGTGGGTCGAGACGATCTCGGCATTGCAGCAAGGCGTTGTTGACGGTCAGGAAAATGGAATTGGTGCCGTTATCATTCCCCAGCGTATTTATGAAGTGCAAGACTATATAACGCTCTGGCACTACTCGTATGACCCTATCTTTTTAGGCATTTCCAAGCAGCGTTGGGAAAGCTTCGATGCTGAAACGCAGGAGATGGTTCAGCAAGCGGCTGACCAGGCCATGGCGCATCAGCTCGCCATTACACGCGAAAATACGGCTGAGGGCGTCGACTTCCTTCGTGAACAAGGCATGGATATTACCGAATTGACCCCGGAAGAGATCGAGGTATTTAGGCAAGCAACGGCACCTGCCTTTGATATCTGGGCTGAAAGAGTCGGTCCTGACATCGTTTCCAGCTTTGTCGAAACGATAGAAAGTTCCAAGCAGCAATAACGAATAGCATTTACTGACAATAACTCTGACTAACCTTAGTCAGAGTTATTGGTGTCAGTATAGGGTCAATGCCTTATGAAATTTATAATTAACGAATTTGAAAAAATAGTATGCACTGGCCTCTTCTTGAGTATGGCGCTACTTGGCTTCGCTAATGTCGTTGTTCGATACGGTACTAACTACTCGCTTGCCGCGACAGAAGAACTTCTTACCAATGGGTTTTTGATATTAACTATTTTTGGCGCGGCGATTGCGGCAAGGCGGGGTGAACACTTGGCGGTAACTGTTCTCTATAACGTATTGCCAAGGCACGCTAAAACAGTCGTCTTTATGTTGTCTGTGCTGCTGTCTGTAACGTTACTATGCATGTCAGCCTATTTCTCCTGGGAAGTGTTAAGCAATCAGTTTAATAGTGGAACCCGCTCTTACGGCCTAGGGTTACCCGCCTGGTACTACCACGTTGCGATACCTTTTGGCTTTATTCTCATTGCTATTCGATTTTTGCAGCGTGCATGGCAAGAAATGAACGGCAACGTGGAACCCACGATCGGAGGCGCAGATGTTTGATATCTTCGGCACGCTTTCGACAGGTTCACAGATGATTAGCGTCTTTTTCCTGCTGCTTTTGTTGAGGGTGCCCGTCGCATTCTCACTCGGTCTGTCCGCTATTTATGCCATGTGGCACATGGGGTTTGGATTAGATCTCGCCGGTGATTTGATTGCGACAGGTATTACCAAATTTTCATTATTAGCGATTCCCTTCTTTATTCTTGCTGGAACGTTGATGGGAAGGCTTGGAATCGCTGACCGGATGATCCGATTTTTCAGAGTACTGGTGGGTGGTCTTCCCGGTGGAATGGGCATCGTCGGTACGGTCGTTTGTTTGTTTTGGGGTGCTGTTAGCGGTTCTGGCCCGGCATCGGTTGCCGCCATTGGGCCCATGATCATAAAAGGCATGGAAGAAGACGGCTACCGCAAGGCCTATGCTGCAGGTTTGGTGTGTACGGGCGCGGCCTTGTCGATTGTTATCCCGCCTTCTATCGGGTTGGTGATTTACGGCGTTATTGCTGAAACCTCAATATCGAAGCTGTTTATGGCTGCCATTTTACCTGGCCTGATGATGGGCGGTTTAATGATAGTGACCCTGCCGTGGGGGCGCGTGAAAAACGCGGGAACTGCGGGATCATCGGGCCTGTCATCTGAACCTTCCGTTATGTCGATGGGCGATAACCCTTACCCGCAACTGGGCTATGCAGGTCGATTATGGGCTTCCTTTAAAGACTCTTTTTGGGGCCTGCTCACACCGGTCGTTATTTTGGGAGGGATATACGCCGGTGTGTTTACCCCTACGGAAGCCGCATTAGTGGCCACTATCTATGCGTTACTGGTGGGCGCGGTCATCTATAAAACATTAAGCATCAAAAAATTGTATGAAGCCGTTAGTGATGCGGCGGCATCGTCTGCCGTCGTTATGCTGGTGGTTGCTTACGCAAGCCTGTTTGGTTGGGTGGTAACGGTTGATGACCTGGTAGGCACTTACTCTTCCATGCTGTTAGGCATGAGCAACAACGAGTGGGTTGTTTTATTGGTTATCATGCTGATTCTACTGATTATTGGCATGTTTATGGATGCGGTAACGGTAATGTTTATTTCGTTACCGGTGTTTCTTCCTATTGTGCACCAGCTTGGCTGGGACCCTGTCTGGTTTGGTGTTTTGGTGATGATTAACCTCTCCATTGGCCTGATAACACCACCTGTGGGTATTAATCTTTATGTCGCTGCGAATGTGACAGGTCTTTCCATTGAAAAAATAGCGCGAGGCACCTTTATTTGTGTTGGCGCGTGTTTGGTAGGGCTCGCATTAGTGGCTTTCTTCCCGCAGATATCCATGCTTTTGGTCAGTCAATAATAACGAGAGAAGAGGTGCTTGATGGTCACTAAAAAAGTTGCCGTTGTAACCGGTGGTGCGCGGGGAATCGGGCTTGCTGCCGTAGAGATTTTTCTTGCAAAGGGTTATGACGTAGCCGTGGTGGACATGAGCTATACGGTTGCCAACGAATTGGCCGAGACGTACAGCGGCGTGCTGCCAATCGAATGTGATGTTTCTAATCCTGATGACGTTATCGCCATGGCTGCGGTCATCGAGCGCCAATATGGTCGTGTCGATGCGCTCGTCAATAACGCAGGAATAGCCGCTCTTCATCCGATAGAGGAGACTGGCTTTGATAGTTGGAAAAAAATCATGTCGGTGAACCTGGACGGCACCTTTCTTGTCACGCAGGCCCTTACGCCGCTGATGAAAAAGGTATCCGGAGCGATTGTTAACGTAGCTTCTATCGCGGGTTTGCGCGCCAGTACGTTAAGAACGGCTTATGGTACGTCCAAGGCGGCGGTTATTCATTTAACCAAGCAGCAGGCAATGGAGTTGGGCGAGCACGGTATAAGAGCCAACTGTGTAGCGCCTGGGCCCGTAGAGACGGAGCTATTGGCAAAACTGGTGGAAGCCGCGCCGGAAATGAAAGCAAGCTACCTTGAGACCATTCCTCTTAACCGGTTTGGCCAGGAGAAAGAAATAGCCGAGGTGATTGCCTTTTTATGCTCCCCTGAGGGCGGGTATGTCACGGGGCAGACAATTGCGGTTGACGGTGGTTTTCAGTCAGCGGGAGTGGGGCTCACCGCCTTACGAAGTGCTAATAACCCGTAAGTAGCTGGCGCAAGCTCCAGTCTTGGCAGCATGCGCCACTGCGTTTACCGACCGGTTATGAAATAAATCTATCCCTTCTTAAACGGATTCAACCCATTGGCCTGTTGCATCATCATGCGCTTGGCGAGTGGGAAGCGTTCGGCCAAATGCAGGCTTAGATCACCCAGCTGGCGCAGCGGTTTGGCGCCGGTGAACAGGTGGTGGAAGCTGTCGGTCGCGGCGATCATGGCCTGATTTGCCACGCGGCGCTGGCACTCGAAGCGGTGCAGGTTAATGTGGTCGCCCGGGTCGCGGCCTTTAATAACCATCTCGGCCAATGTATCGGCATCGTGCAGGCCAATATTTAACCCTTGGCCTGCCAGCGGGTGAACCACATGGGCAGCATCGCCAATTAACGCCAAGCGCTTGCCGATATAGCGGCGGGCGTGCTGGCGTTTAATCGGGAAGCTGGCGCGAGCGACAATGCGGGTCAGTTTGCCCAGCCGCTTGGGGTACGCGTTTTCAATCGCCGCTTTAAGCGCGTCGTCATCCAGCGCTTCGCGGGCTTTGGTCGTCTCATCATGGTCGTACCATACTAACGATGCCCGATGGCCGGGTAGCGGCAGCATGGCGATGGGCCCGGTCGGCGTAAAGTATTGCCAGCTCACATCCTGCTGAGGAAGCGCTGTTTCCACGTTCACAATCAGCGCCCGCTGATGGTAGTTATGGCTAGTGACCTCGATGCCCGCTAGCTGGCGTAGCGTTGAACGCGCGCCGTCGGCACCGACCACCAGGCGCGCGCTCAGCATCTTGCCGTTATCCAGTTCGACCACCCGCTTGTCGCCAGCAATCAGCGTATTGATAGGTGCGCAGTGGGTATAACAGGTAACGCTGGGCAGCTCTTGAAGGCGCTGCCAAAGGGCGTGCTGAAGTGTTCGGTTTTCAATAAACAGGCCAAAATCGTCCATGCCGCTATCACTGGCAGAGAACACGCTATGCCCAGTGCCGTCCAGGTTGGAGACATCGATGTGGCGGAAGGGGCAGCAGCGTTCCTGGGGCAGGTCTGTACCGCTAAGCTTAACAAACGCCAGCGAGCGGGCGTTTAACGATGAAATACGCAGGTCATAATCGCCGCTCATGGGGGTAGGCGTGGCACCTCGCTCGATCAGTCCGATAGCGTAGCCCGCGTTACCCAACCGGGCCGCCAGCGCGGCTCCCACCATACCGCCGCCAACAATAATAATATCGTGATCGCTCTGCATGAGGCGCTCCTTCAATGCATGGTCAGGCATCGCTGCCCAGTACGCTGAGACCAGGTACGCTGAGACCAGGTACGTTGCATGTGCCCATAATGTCCTACAGTATCGTCGAGATAGGGGAAACTTGCCTAGGGCATCAATTGACGCAGGCCGTGGAAATGGAAAAAAGTGTGGCCCAAGCGGGGTTTGAACTTGCTCGCTTTATCGAGCAGCACCCCAGGTTGTGGGTAATTACCGGCGCAGGTGTGAGTACCGATAGCGGTATTCCCGACTACCGCGACGCTAGCGGGCAGTGGAAGCGGCCACCTCCTGTTCAGCACGGCGACTTTATGGCATCGCTCAGCGTGCGTCAGCGCTATTGGGCGCGTGCGCTGGTCGGATTTAAAGCGCTCCGCGAAGCCCAAATAAGTGGCGCTCACCAGGCGTTGGCAGCGCTAGAGGCGATGGGGTTTGTAGAGCTTTTGGTAACGCAGAATGTTGACCGCCTTCATCAGCGGGCAGGTTCAAAGCGTGTCATCGACCTGCACGGCCGGGCGGATATGGTGAAGTGCATGACTTGCCATTACCAGATGATGCGCCACGCCATGCATAGCGAAATGGCGCGCATGAATCCTGCCTTTGCCGTACTTAATGCGACCCACGCGCCGGATGGCGACGCTGACTTGGAAACCGATTTCAGTACATTTCACGTGCTTGATTGCCCGCGTTGCGGCGGCATTTTAAAGCCGGACGTGGTTTATTATGGCGATGTGGTGCCTGCAGAGCGTCGCCAAGCGGCGCAGGCAGGCTTGAACAAGGCAGATGCGGTGCTGGCCGTAGGCACGTCGTTAATGGTGTTTTCGGGCTACCGCTTCTGTCGTGAAGCTCATGCCATGGGCCTGCCCATTGCCTCGCTGTCGCTGGGTGTTACCCGGGCAGATGCGCTACTCAGCCATCAATGGCGCGCCCCATTAACGCCGGTATTAACCCATGCCGTTAAGCAGTTGACGCTGGGTCAGCGCGCTTTGGATACCCACGGGTTGTCTTCCAGCCAAAATCGCCAGGGCGCATCACGATCATCAGGCTCGGCGTAGTCGATGCCGACACGCGGGCCGCTGACAATGGGCGTCGAGTGGCTGCCTGCACATACCCACAACTGCTCGGCGCGCGTCATATCGTGGCCGTAAAGTGCTTTATCCACGCCAAGTGCCCGGGTGAGTTTGCCGGGCCCGTTACATAGTTGCCTGCCCGGTATGCTGCGCCGCTCGCGCATGGCCTGTTCGTTAAGCACGGGTTCAATAGCGCGGATCAGCACTGCACAAGGCGAGCCTTCAGGTTCGGTGACGATATTAAGCAGCCAGTGCATGCCATACACCAGGTACACGTAGGCGTGACCGGGCTGGCCGAACATCGCCGCCGTGCGAGGCGTTAATCCACGGTGGGCATGGCAGGCTGAGTCGTGGGCGCCGCAATAAGCTTCTGTCTCGACAATACGCGCCGCCATCTGAACGCCGTCTATGACACGCACTAACCAGCAACCTAACAGGTCATTGGCGACGGCGACGGTATCGCGTTGATAGAAGTCGCGTGACACCGGAGGCAAAGGTAACCCGTGAAGAGATGACATTATCTCACCGCCTGCTTGAGTGAACTGCTAGGGTATTAGGAGATAACGCCCAATGATAGAGGAGGTGACTATGCTGACGTTCGAGCATTTTTACAAAACACTGCCTGAGCCGCTGTGGATAGCGTGCCAGCCCACACCGGTAAAAGCGCCCAGCTTAATTGCCTTTAATCACGCCCTTGCCCAAACCCTTGGGGCGAGTGAGGTGCCTGATAACGCCACGCTGGCGCAGTGGTTTAGCGGCAATACGCTGCCCCCAGGCGCAGACCCTATTGCGCTTGGCTATGCGGGCCACCAGTTTGGTAATTTTGTCCCCCAGCTGGGTGATGGCCGGGCGCTTTTGCTGGGCGAAGTGGTAGACGCGCAGGGCCAGCGGCGGGATATACAGCTGAAGGGCAGCGGGCGAACTCCTTTTTCACGCGGCGGCGATGGCCGCTCGCCCCTCGGGCCTGTACTGCGTGAGTACCTGGTCAGTGAATTTATGGCGGCGATTGGCGTACCCACCACGCGGGCGCTGGCCGCGGTAGCCAGCGGAGAGGTGGTTAGACGCCAACTGCCTGAGCCGGGGGCTGTTTTTACCCGAGTGGCTCGCAGCCACGTGCGCGTTGGCACCTTTCAGTTTGCTTCGGTGCTGCGTAATGAACAGACCCTAAAAGCCCTGGCAGATTACGCGATTGAGCGCCACTACCCAAGCGCGGCCCAGGCCGATGATCCTTACCTGGCGCTGCTGGAGGCGGTTGTTGCCCGCCAGGCCGCGCTGGTGGCACACTGGATGAGCGTAGGTTTTATCCACGGTGTGATGAATACCGATAACACCAGCATCACCGGGGAGACCATTGATTACGGCCCCTGTGCCTTTATGGAGCAGTTTGATCCGCAAAAGGTGTTTAGCTCTATTGACGAGGCCGGCCGCTACGCCTTTGGAAACCAGCCCGCGATTGCCCAATGGAACCTGGCCCGCCTGGCGGAAACGTTACTGCCGCTAATGCAGGCGCAGGGCGATGAAGCGGTGGAGCAGGCAACGCAGGCCATTCATCGTTTTACCGATATACATGCCGATGAGCAGCGCAAGCGTCAGGCGGATAAGCTAGGGCTTTCGTCTGATAGCGAGCAAGCCAATACGCTGATGGCGTCGCTTGAAATCCAAATGGCCCAAGGCAAGATGGATATGACGGCAACCTTTGACGCGTTGACCCAGTACGCCGCCTCACCGGGTGCCCAAACCCATGATGCCGTGCTTGCGTTAACCACTCAGCCTGACGCATTGGGTGCGTGGACAGAAGCCTGGCAGGCCGAATGTGTTGCTCATCAGGATGCAGCGCGTTGGAAGGCGATGCGGCACGCCAATCCAGTCGTTATTCCGCGTAATCACCGCGTTCAGGAGGTGATTAATGCCGCTTACGAGGGCGACTACGCACCTTTTCATACCTTGCTTACAGCGGTGACCAAGCCCTTCGAAGACTCACCGGAAGCGCGTCGTTTGGCCGTTCCCGCCACCAGCAGCGAACAAGTACTGAGAACATTCTGCGGGACCTGAATGGGAAAAACCTGTGATAAACTGTGTTTTTTTACAGGTTAGAAGGGTGGCCAGTGCGCAAAATTATCCACTGCGACTGTGACTGCTTTTACGCGGCGGTAGAAATGCGCGACAACCCGGCGCTCAAGGATATTCCCATTGCCATTGGGGGTAGCGTTGAGCAGCGCGGGGTGGTCGCAACCTGCAATTATCCCGCCCGCGAATACGGCATTCATTCCGCCATGCCGATGGCTCAGGCACTGAAACGCTGCCCACATTTAACGCTTATCCGTGGCGATATGGCCAAGTACAAGGAAGTGGCGCGCCAGGTCTTTGCGATTTATCGCGAGGTGACCGATTTAATCGAACCGCTGTCGTTGGACGAGGCGTTTTTGGATGTCTCCGAGGTGACGCTGCACCAAGGAAGTGCCACGCGCATGGCGCAGGCGATCCGCGAGCGGGTTTGGCGGGAGGTAGGCATCACCGTGTCGGCGGGAGTGGCGCCCAACAAGTTCCTCGCCAAAATCGCCAGCGACTGGAATAAACCGGACGGCCTGTGTGTAATTACGCCTGATGAAGTGGAGCACTTTGTGCAGGCGCTGCCGGTGAAAAAGATTCATGGAGTGGGCCCACGCACCGCTGAAAAGATGGCGCGGCTGGATATCCATACCTGCGCTGACCTGCGTGCTCGCCCACTTACAGAGCTAGTGGAACAGTTTGGCCGCTTTGGTAAACGCTTGCACGAGCTAAGCCTTGGCCATGACGAGCGGCCGGTTAAAACCCATCGTGAGCGTAAATCGGTAAGTACCGAGCAGACCTATGCCAAGGACCTGCCCACGCTTGCGGAGTGCCGCCAACAACTCCCTGTGCTGTTAGAAGATTTAGAGCGCCGCTATGCCCGCTTGGACCCACCGCCTGGCGTAAGAGGGTTAATGGTCAAGGTGAAGTTTAACGATTTTACCCAAACCACGGTGGAGCATGCCGACCCCGCGCCCAACCTTGAGCAGTTCGAGACGCTGTTGAATGTTGGTTGGGCGCGCGGCGAGCGCCCGGTGCGTCTGCTGGGGGTGGGGTATCGCCTGGCAGAAGCCGCACCGGCCGAGCAGCTCTCTCTGTTTTAGAAATCAGCGGCTACCGATATTTTGTTAGCCTGTTAAACCTTATGTCGATTGACGCTCTTTAGTCCGCACGTTAAAACGGTTGTATGAAAACGCTTATATGAAAACGCTTGTATGAGAAAGATTGTATGAAAACGGTATTGCCACGTGTACTGGCGACCATAACGGCGGCGTTAAAGGCCCAAGAGTTTTTTTATGACAACAACCCCCGCACGGCCTCATCTGATGTTTGCCCATGCCAATGGGTTTCCTGGGCTAAGCTATAAAAGCCTGCTCGAACCCTTGGCCGATACCTTTGAGATCCACCCCGTGGATCGGCTTGGCCATCATCCAGACTACCCAGTGAACCACAATTGGGCCAACCTGGTGGATGAGCTATTAAGCTATCTGCCGGATACCCAGGCGCCCCTGCTAGGCGTGGGGCATTCGCTGGGCGGCACGCTGATGGCCATGGCGGCCGACAAGCAGCCCGAGCGTTTTTGCGGGGTGATCCTGCTCGACCCGCCGTTGATGCTGGGAGCCGATGCTTGGGCCATGAAAGCGGCCAAACGTTTTGGTTTTATGGATCGCATCACACCGGCAGGTAAGACCCAGGGCCGGCGCAGCGTATGGCCAAGCCGCGAGGTGATGGCTAAATCCTTAAGTCAGCGCGGCCTCTTTAGCCGCTTTACCCCGGCAGCGCTTAACGACTACATTGAAGCAGGTACCCGGCTTTTAGAGGATGGCAGCGCAGAATTGACGTTTGATCCGCGTGTCGAGGTGGAGATTTTTCGCCACTTGCCGGACCACCTTTCGCGCTTGCCGAGCCGGGTAGGCGTGCCGCTGGCGATTATTGCCGGTCAGGAGTCGGATTTGCTTACCACAGCGCGTATCAAACGTTTGAAGCGGAAAGGCTTAACCGTGAGCGACACGCCAGGAACCCATATGTTTCCGATGGAGCACCCCGACGAAACACGGTTAGCCATTCTGGCCGCTTGGCAGTGCTTTTCGAGCGCAACTGGCAGGCCACCACACACAACGTAAGGAGGCGTTATGTATCTTTCTGTACAGCTTAGCTACTACCCGCTGGGCAATGATGTTAAACCGCTAGTAAAAGACGTGGTCAAGCGCCTTGAGGCAACGGGGCTAGAGGTGTATCCCAACCGCATGAGCACTCAGATATTTGGTGAGTTCGATGCGGTGATGGCAGCCTTGAGAGAGGTGATGAAGTGGTCGTTTGAGACCTACGGCAAAGCGGTATTTACGGCCAATTTCCTGGAGGGCGATCGACGACCCCGTGATTGATTTGGCGACGAAACGCCGCTCAATTTGAGCGGCGCGTTTGTTTTCGACACGTGGTCGTTCTAAGCCAGCGATTCCAAACATGACTCGATAATATCCAGTCCTTCGTTCAAAACGTCGTCTTCGATGGTAATGGGCATTAAAAAGCGGATGGTGTTGCCGTACATCCCGCAGGAAAGCAGAATCAAACCCTCTTCGCGGGCCTTTTTGCATAATGCGCTGGCAAGCTCTGCATTGGGTGCCCGGGTAGTTTTATCAGCGACGAGTTCAAAGGCGGCCATAGCGCCCATGTGGCGAACATTTGCGACGCTTTCGTAACGTGCCTGCCACTGATTAAAATGCTTGGCCAGCTTATCGCCGAGGGCTTGGCTTTTCTCCAGGACGTTCTCTTTCTCAAACACTTCCATAACGGCAAGTGCGGCAGCGCAGGCGGTTGGGCTGCCCGTGTAGGTGCCACCCAAGGAGTTGGGGCCTGAGGCGTCCATTATTGTATCGGTGCCTACCACGGCTGAAATCGGCATGCCGTCGGCCATGCTTTTGGCCATGGTCATGATGTCGGGCTCAACACCGCTGTGCTCAATGGCAAACATCTTGCCTGTGCGCCCGAAGCCAGACTGCACTTCGTCAATAATCATCAAAATGCCGTGCTCATCACAGATGTCGCGGATCTTTTTAAGAAACGAGGCCGGTGCCGGGTAAAAGCCGCCTTCGCCAAGCACGGGCTCCAGGATGATGGCGGCGGTATTGGACGGGCCCGCGTCGGTTTTAAGCGCCATCATCAGGCCGCGAAGGGCTTCATCTTCACTAACACCGTGATAATCGACCGGGTAGGGCGCCCGAAATACGGTGCCTGGCATGGGGCCAAAGTCGGTTTGATAGGGCGCTACTTTGCCATTCATTGCCATGGTGAAGAAGGTGCGGCCGTGGTAGCCGCCATCAAAGCAGATGACGTTAGCGCGTCCGGTCGCTGCGCGGGCAATCTTGACGGCATTTTCCAGCGCTTCGGCGCCGGAGTTGGCCAGCATTACCTTGGCGTGGCCACGAACCGGTACCAGGTGGCTAAGTTTTTCGGCTACACGAACGTAGCCTTCATAGGGCATGACCGTTTGGCAGGTATGCATTACCTTGTCGAGCTGTGCCTTCACCGCGGCAACCACTTTAGGGTGGCGGTGGCCGATGTTCAGGACGCCGATTCCGCCAGCAAAATCGATAAATCGGTTGCCATCAGCATCCCACACTTCAGCGTTTTCGGCATGGTCGGCAAACGCTGTGGCAGGGCTCGCTGCGCCGTTGGCAACGTATTTCCGCTTTAGTTCGTTTAGCTCAGCATTGCTCATGGCTCAACTCCTATCTAATAAGGGATAGGCTTTCAGCATAGTGCGTAATTAATAGGCGTAAACACCGTATACGCCGAGCAATCAAATAATACCTGCCTCACGCAGTGCCTGTTGTTGGGCCGGGCTAATGCCGATGTCGTTTAACACACGTTCAGTATGCTCACCCAAGCCTGGCGGTGCTGTGCTGGCGCTCATGGAATGACCATTGACGCGAATAGGGTTAGCCACCAGATCCACCTGGCCCGACTGTGAGTGGGGCAGGGTCTGTTTTAAGCCGCGCGCTTTTACATGCGGGTCATCAAATACGCGGTCCAGCGTATTGATGGGGCCGCTGGGCACGCCTGCTGCTTCAAAGGCGGTCAGCCATGTATCCATGGTTCGCTGAGCAAGGGCCGCTTCGAGTAGGGGCACGAGTGTTTCACGGTGGTTAACGCGGGCACCGTTGGTGGCGAAGCGCTCATCGAGCGGCAGATCGCTTAGCGAGAGCACCTCACAAAAGCGCGCAAACTGTGCGTCATTGCCTACGGCCACAATGATGTGTCCATCCGCGGTCGCAAACGCTTGATAGGGCACGATGTTAGGGTGCGCATTGCCCAAGCGTTGAGGCACGTTGCCGGAGGTTAAGTAGTTAAGCGCTTGGTTGGCCAGCACGCCTACCTGGACATCCATCAGCGCCATATCAATATGGCAGCCAACGCCGCTGTCACGGCGTTGGTAAAGCGCTGCCAGCACAGCGTTGGCGGCATACAGGCCAGTAAAAATATCGGTAAACGCCACGCCGCTCTTCACCGGGCCGCCACCGAGTTCACTGTCGGGTTTGCCGGTCAAACTCATGATGCCGCCCATGGCTTGAATCATGAAGTCGTAGCCTGCGCGGTGGGCGTAGGGACTTTGCTGGCCAAAACCGGTAATCGAGCAGTAGATCAGTGCCGGGTTAAGCGCTTGCAGGCTGGCGTAATCCAGGCCGTATTTCTTCAGGCCGCCGACTTTAAAGTTCTCAAGCAGCACATCTGACTGGGCAACGAGCTGCTTGATCAGCGTTTGGCCTTCTGGCCTGGCCATATCAATCGTCACCGAGCGTTTCCCCCGGTTGGCGCACAGGTAATAAGCTGATTCTGCGGTGTTTTCAAGCCAGGGAGGTCCCCAGTGGCGCGTGTCGTCGCCGCTGCCTGGGCGCTCGACCTTCACTACATCGGCCCCCATGTCCGCGAGCATTTGGCCACACCAGGGCCCGGCCAGTACGCGAGAAATATCGAGTACCTTAATGCCCGCCAGCGGTTTGGTTACGTTGCTCATGATGATTCCTGTGGCCTATTGTGGTTTGTGCGCGGCAGCTTAGAAAAATGCCTGAATGCCGGTTTGAGAGCGGCCAAGAATCAATGCGTGAACATCGTGGGTACCTTCGTAGGTATTCACCGACTCCAGGTTCACCATATGGCGAATTACCCCATACTCGTCGGAAACGCCGTTACCGCCGTGCATATCTCGCGACATGCGCGCAATATCCAGCGCCTTGCCGCAGTTGTTGCGTTTGATCAGCGAAATCATTTCCGGCGCCCAGTTGCCGCTATCCATCAGACGACCCACCTGAAGCGCGGCCTGAAGGCCCAGGGTAATTTCCGTTTGCATATCGGCCAGCTTTTTCTGGATCAACTGGTTAGCCGCCAGCGGGCGGTTAAACTGCTTGCGGTCCAGGGTGTATTGGCGGGCGGCGTGCCAGCAGAATTCAGCAGTGCCCATTACACCCCATGCAATGCCATAACGCGCTTTGTTCAAACAGCCAAAAGGCCCTTTAAGGCCGCTGACGTTAGGCAGCAGGTTCTCTTCAGGGACAAAGGCGCCGTCCAGTACGATTTCACCGGTAATCGAGGCGCGAAGCGACACCTTGCCTTCAATTTTTGGGGTGGAGAAGCCTTCTGTGCCACGTTCAACGATAAAGCCTTTGATCTGGTTGTCGTGGGCAGCCGACTTGGCCCATACCACGGCGATATCGGCAATGGGGCTATTGGTAATCCACATTTTGGCGCCGGTTAACCGATAGCCGCCGTCGACTTTTTCCGCGCGGGTAATCATGTTGCCGGGGTCGGAGCCGTGGTCGGGTTCGGTAAGGCCAAAACAGCCGACCATTTCACCGCTGGCAAGCCTGGGCAGGTACTTTTGTTTCTGCTCTTCTGAGCCGTACGCTTCAATGGGATACATCACCAGCGACGACTGTACGCTCATGGCTGAGCGGTAGCCGGAATCGACACGCTCCACTTCTCGGGCTATCAAGCCGTACGCAACGTGGTTAACGCCTGCACCGCCGTACTCCGGGGAAACGGTCGCGCCCAGCAGGCCCAGTTCTCCCATCTCCGTCATGATCTCGCGGTCAAAGCGCTCTTCACGAAATGCACTTAATACACGGGGCTGCAGGTTGTTTTGGCAGTAGTCGTGGGCGGCATCGCGAATCTGGCGCTCTTCCTCTGTGAGCTGGTGCTCCAGCAATAGCGGGTCGTCCCAATTGAAGTGTGTCATTACGTAGTCTCCTGAGAATTCTTGAGGGGAAACAGGTTCGCGTCGACACATCCAGGCGCCCACGCCGATCCAGCGATCTACTTTGAAAGCTATTCCAATTTATCGCCGTTATTTAAAAATATCTACATTTTTTGAAATGAAGAATTTATTGGATGCCGCGAGCCTTAAGCACTTGCGTAATGATGGGGACTGGTGTCATCAAGTGATCGCGCATTAACGTGTCAGCCTGCTCGGCATTGCGGGCCAAAATAACCTCAACAAGGGCGGCGTGCTCTTGGCGCTTTTGCGCTAGTGCGGTGGGTGACATAACGGTTTCCTGTAGCCACAAGTGGCGGTAACGTTCCACCTGATCAAACAGAGTGTGGCGCATTTGCAGCAGGTGAGGGGAGTTGCAGCCGCTGGCAATCGCGGTATGGAACGCCTTGTGACGTGTATCCCAGCCATCAAGTAGTTCATCGGGCGAGCTGATATCGGTTACCCTGGAAAGCCGGTGTGCCGTGGCTACCACCGAGGCTTCCCACTCATCGTCGCCCCGCTCGATGGCCAAGCGCAAAATAAGCCCTTCCAGCTGGGCACGTGCGTCATAAATATCATTAAGCTCAGCAAGTGACATGGGCGCTACGCGGTATCCCCGCTGGCTAATAGCCACGACCAGGCGGTCGGCTACCAGTTGCGAAAGCGCCTCCCGTAGCGGCCCGGTACTAACGCCGTAATGCTCCTTTAAGCGGCTCATAAGGAGCTTCTCTTCAGGCGCATAGCGGCCTCGGATAATGTCGTGCTTGAGCGTGCGGTAAGCGTTAATCGCTAAATTTTGACGCGGCGCATCTGGCTCCATGGCAATCTCCATTGCTATAACGTCGGCTCGCTGGTGAAAGGGTGGCAAACCGGCGAAGATATAAGAATAGCGGCTATTATTACTAAAAATTAACACTTTGGCATAAGAGGCGTGATTGATGTGGGATTTCATCATTATTGGCGGCGGAATCCTTGGGATGTCTACCGCAATGCAACTGCAGCAGACCTACCCTGATAAGCGTCTGCTGGTGCTTGAAAAAGAGCACGGCCCCGCTCAGCACCAATCCGGCCATAACAGCGGTGTTATTCATGCCGGGGTGTACTACACGCCAGGCAGTTTGAAGGCGCGGTTTTGTCTTGAGGGCAACCGAGCAACGCGGGCGTTTTGTGATCAGCATGGGGTCGATTACGCCATTTGCGGCAAGCTGCTGGTAGCCACCGATGCCCTTGAGATCCAGCGCATGCAAGCGCTTTGGGAACGTACTGCGGCCAATGGTCTGGAGCGTGAGTGGCTTAGCGCGGAGGCGCTTAAAGAGCGTGAGCCGAATATCCGTGGCGAGGCCGCTATTTACGTCCCTTCAAGCGGGATCGTCGATTATGCCCAGGTGACTCGTGCCATGGCCGCTGAATTTGAACGCCTTGGCGGGAAAATTCGCTATGGCGTTGAGGTGAAAGGGTTGGAAGAGCGCCGTGCCGAGGTGGTGGTCTCCACCTCCAACGATACGTTGAGCAGCCGCTACCTGGTGACCTGTGCCGGGTTAATGGCTGACCGGGTGATCCGCATGCTGGGTCAGAAGCCAGGCTTTACCATCTGCCCGTTCCGGGGGGAGTACTATTTATTGCCCGAGCAGCATAATCATATCGTTAACCACTTGATTTACCCTATTCCAGACCCGGGCATGCCGTTTTTGGGCGTGCATTTAACCCGAATGATCGATGGCCGGGTAACGGTCGGCCCCAACGCGGTACTGGCGTTAAAGCGTGAAGGCTATAGAAAACAGGATATGTCGCTACGCGATATAGCTCAGATGTTGTCCCATCCCGGTATTTTAAAGGTATTGGGCAAGCACCTTAAGCCAGGAATCGGGGAGATGAAAAACTCGTTTTATAAGCGTGGCTACCTGGAGCTGGTCCGCAAATATTGCCCTGATATCACTATTGATGACCTTCAACCTTACCCCGCAGGCGTTCGCGCCCAGGCCGTATCCCGTGACGGTAAGTTGGTCGATGACTTTTTATTCGTCAATACACGGCGGACGGTGAACGTAGGCAATGCTCCTTCGCCAGCGGCAACGTCAGCGCTTCCTATTGGGGCGCATATTACTCAGCAGGTCGTGGCACTATTGTCCCATTAACATCAACGCAACAGCCGTGCTAACGTCACGTGGCCGCCGCTGCGAATGCAGCGGCAAGCACAATAAATATTCTGATCGTCACGCATACTTATAAGTCCAAGCCGGACGGAGGCAACTCGCATGCAAACACTAAAATATGCAGCCGCAGCATCCCTGCTCGCCATAGCACTGCCCGCCAGCGCCCAACAGCTTTCTATCGCCACTGGCGGTACCGGGGGCGTTTACTACCCTATTGGCGGCGGCCTGGCTGAAATGATCAATAACCATATTGAAGGTGCTCAAGCGACGGCGGAAGTGACCGGCGCCTCGGTTGAAAATATGGGGCTCATCATGCGCGGCGACGCCGATCTTGCCACCGCACTGGCCGACACGGTGTACCAAGCCTATACCGGCACCGACGATTTTGAAGGGCGTCAGGTGGAAAACACTCGGGCGCTGGCATCCCTCTACCCCAATGCGGTGCAGTTGGTGACGCTTGCCGAATCCGATATTCAAAGCATCAATGACCTGGCGGGCAAGCGAGTTTCGGTTGGCGCACCGGGTAGCGGCACCGAGCTTAACGCCCGCGCCGTACTGGAATCCAACGGCATTAGCTACGAAGACTTTACTCCCCAGCGGCTCAATTTCAACGAAACGGCCGATGCCATCCGCGATGGCGATATTGATGCTGGTTTCTGGAGTGTTGGCCCGCCCACCAGCTCCATTCTTAACCTGGCCGCCACGCGCGACATTCGCTTGATCAGCCTGTCCGATGAAGAAATTGCCAACGCGCAGGAAGAGGAAGCGGTGTTTGCTCCCTATGAGCTTGCCGCTGGCATGTACGACGGCATGGACGAAGCCGTTCAAACCATCGGCATCCCCAATGTCCTGGTGGTTAACGCCGAGATGGATGAAGAGCTTGCCTACCAACTGACCCAACTGCTGTTTGAGCACACCGATGAGCTGATTGCCGTCCACCCCGCCGCCAACGACACCACGATTGAGTTCACCATGAATTCAACGCCGGTGCCGCTGCACCCGGGCGCAATTCGCTACTTTGAGGAAATGGATGTCGAAATTCCGGACCGTTTGCGTCCGTAACGACGCCTTCATCTAACGGAGCATTCGTCATGCAGTGGCAACAAAAACTGATGGCGCTCCTGTTGGTCTGCTTACCGTTTGCCGAGGCTGGGGCTTCCCCCGCCTCGGCGTCTGCGTACCTTACGGTTACCACTGAAGATGGCGAAACGCTGTTGGAGGAAGCCGCTCCTGAAGGCGTGCGCTGGTGCATTCAGTGGCAGCATTCGGTTGAACACTTCACAGTGCTGGATTGCTATCGCAACGCCAACGGTGTCATGCAGCTTGAGCGCAGCCATCAGCCTGACTTTGCCGCAGGGCTTGGGCACATTGTTGGCCGAGGTGAGCAAGTGTCTGATGGCCAGGGTGGCTACTGGATCAATGCGATTAACGAGCCTGTCATCAATAACCGGTATGTACTTCGAGTCGGTGCTAATGCGGTCAATCATCAAGTGGTGTGGCCCGATGGCGAGCACCCTGACATTAGCCTGAGCGAGCAAGTGGCAGGGCAGCGAGTCATCATCCAACTGGGTGAGCCAGAGCGCTTCTAAAAGAAACAAGCGAGACAACACTTCCGAGGACTTCATGAACGAATCCACTCCACCGCCGGTATTAATGCCGGGCGGTAATGCGATTCAACCCCGCCTGGTGCTGCGGTGTATCACCATCGTGGCTGTCGGGCTTTCCCTGTTTCAGCTCTACTCCGCCGGTATTCAGCCGTTGGGGCTGTTTTATCAGCGCGGTATCCACTTGGCGCTGATTATGCTGTTAGCGTTTTTAATGTTCCCGGTTTTTGGGCCGAACCGTAAGCGAGGTGTACTTGGCTGGGGAATTGATCTTGTCTTTTTAGCGGGCGCGCTGATTACCGGCGGCTATCTTGTGCTGTTTTTAGACGAGATTATCAATCGTGCGGGTTTCTGGAGTGAAACCGATATTCTGGTGGCCTGCATTGCGACGGTCACGGTATTGGAAGCTAGTCGCCGTGCCGTGGGCTTCGGGATGACGATTATTGGCGTGCTGGCCATCATATACGCCTTTGCCGGGCCACGCGGTGAGCTGCCTTGGCTTGGCGAGTGGCTGCCCGGTATTTTAAATCATCGCGGCTATTCTCTGGACCGAGTAGCAGGCCAGCTGTACTTGGGGCAGGAAGGTATCTTTGGTTTGCCGTTAGGGGTTGCCGCGACCTACATTTTTATATTTGTGCTGTTTGGGGCGTTTTTAGAGAGCACCGGGGCGGGAAAATTCTTTATCGATATGGCTTACGCTGCAACGGGCCGCCAGCGCGGCGGCCCGGCGAAGGCGGCTGTGCTGGCGTCGGCGGGCATGGGGTCTATCTCGGGTAGCGCGATTGCCAACGTGGTCACCACGGGCGCGTTTACTATTCCGCTGATGAAAAAACTGGGCTATCAGCCCAGGCAGGCGGGAGGAATTGAAGCCGCTGCCTCCACTGGTGGGCAAATTATGCCGCCGCTGATGGGCGCAGGCGCCTTTTTGATAGCCGAGTACACCAATACGCCGTACCTGGATATTGTCAAAGTCAGTATTTTACCGGCGATCATGTACTTCGCGACGGTGTATCTGTTTGTACATATTATTGCCCTTAAACAGGGAATGCAGGGCATGCCGAGAAGCGAGCTGCCGAAAATGCGCCAGGTCATGAAGGATGGCTGGCATTTTCTGCTGCCGCTGGCCGTGCTGGTGTGGCTACTGGTAATGAACCTTTCGCCCATGCGGGTCGGCTACTACGCGGTGATTACCATGATTGCCGTGGCCGTTTTACGTTACGCGTTATGGTACTTCTTTGTCGCGCCTGGCCAGGGTCAGCCGGTGACAGTCAGGCGGACCCAAGAGGTGGTTTGGATCGGCCTGGTGAAGTTGGTGCAGGGCCTTGAACTGGGCGCACGCAATGCCGTGGCGGTTTCCATGGCGTGTGCGGTGGCAGGCATTATCGTGGGTGTGGTTGGGTTAACTGGCCTGGGGCTTAAGTTCTCCTCCATGATGCTCGCTTTCTCGGGCGGCAATCTGGTGCTTGCCTTGGTCATGGTGTTGTTGGCAAGTCTGATTCTGGGGATGGGCCTGCCGGTTACTGCGAGCTATATCGTGCTGATTGTTCTGGTGGGCCCGGCGCTTACGGCGGAGTTTGGCGTGCCGCTACTGGTCGCTCACCTGGTAGTATTCTGGTACTCCCAGGACTCTAACGTGACGCCGCCCATCGCCTTGGCAGGGTTTGCCGGGGCTGCAATCGCGGGCAGTAAACCGATGGAAACCGGCTTCCAGGCGTGGAAGTTTGCCAAGGGGCTTTATCTCATTCCGTTGTTTATGGTGTTCAATCCGGAGATTATTGTCGGCGGCCCGGTGCCGGTGGTGATCTGGAATGCCGTCATTGCGATTTTTGCGTTGTGCGCCTTTGCCGCCGCCCTTGAGGGGTACTTGTTTACCCGTATGGGCTTGTTACCGCGCCTTGCCATTGGCGCCGCTATCGTAGGGGTTTTCTACCCCAGCTTGATCACCGAGATTGCCGGTGTTGCCGTCATGATCGTTGCGATTGGCACAAACTGGCGAGCCAGTAAGCATGAAGCGCCGAGTGTTGCATAGCGCTTAAAACGATGGCGAAAGCTGGATGTAAAAAAGCCCGGAGACCATTAGGTTTCCGGGCTTTTGCGTTTCTTGCGTTAGCGGTTACTGGCTTCAGGCTTACTTAGAAGATGGATTCCGCTGTACCCGAGCCTTGTGAGCCGCTGGCCTCTTCCAGCTCGCGGCTAATTCCGCGCGGCTGGTAGTCGGGCAAGTGGTCGCGGTGGAAGAACTCGCTGATGCCTCCCGGCTGGTTGTCATGTAAGCGTCGGCCTGAGTTAGGGTCTATCCGCGCAGTCACCACCGTGTCAGGACGCTCAGGCACGGCGGAGGGTGTGCCTTCAAGCGCCTTGCCCATAAAGGCGTTCCAAATAGGCAGTGCAGCGTTGGCGCCATACTCGGCAATGGTTTCGTTGCTGTCTTTGCCCACCCAAACGGTCGTCACCAGGTCGGTGTTAAAGCCTGCAAACCATGCATCACGCTGGCTGTTGGTGGTGCCGGTTTTACCGACGATATCTTCACGGTTAAGACTCAGCGCCCCACGGCCAGTACCCGAGGTAATAACATCACGCAGCATATCGCGCAGAATGTAGGTGGCCGCTGCGTTGGCAACGCGTTTGGCAACCGGGTATTCACGGCCATCAATCTCAACAGTTTCCTGTCCCTCTGCACAGCTGGGGCAAGCCACTTGGGGTGTCGCTTCATCAATGAGCTCGTGATCATCATTGCGAGTTACGCGTTCAATAAACCACGGCGCCACCTGAAAGCCGCCATTGGCAATCACGGAGTAGGCGTTGGTCATTTCCATGGGCGTTAGACTTGCGCTGCCCAAGGCCAAAGAGAGGCCATGAGGCAGGCGGCCTGGCGCGAAGCCAAAACCTTCCAGATAGTTAATCGTATGATCAAGCCCCATCGCCTGTAGAACGCGAATAGTGACCAGGTTGCGCGAACGAGCAAGCGCCGGGCGCAAGCGCATTGGTCCTGCGAAGTCGCGGCTGGAGTTAACAGGGCGCCAGAGCGAGTTACTGCCGTCGTCCAATACAACAGGCGCGTCATTGATCACAGTGGAAGCGTTCATTTCGCCATCTTCAAGTGCCGCAAGGTAAATGAAGGGCTTGAAAATAGAACCCGACTGGCGCTGTGCCTGAACCGCGCGATTAAACTTGCTGGCGTTAAAATCAAACCCGCCCTGCAAGGCGAGAATAGCGCCGGTACGTGGGTCTTGAGCAACGAGCGAGCCTTCTGCATCTGGCCGCTGAGAAAGGCGTACGGTGCCATCCTGAGTTTCGAGAATGCGAACCAGGTCACCGCGTACGGCAATCTGGTCGGCAGAGCTTGGCTCAGCACCACGACTGCGCGGGCTGTTATAGGTACGTGCCCAGCTTAGGCCGTCCCAGTTAATGGTTTTCAGCTCGCCACCACGGGTAAGTACCTGCATTTCACGACCACCGCTTTCCACGACGATGGCGGGTTTTAGCAGACCATAGTTGGGGGTGCGCTCAAGCACCTGCAGCCAGTTACTGACATCACCTTCAACGCCGGCGATTTCCGTTTGGCTACGCTCGGCGGCCTGGCGGGCTGTCTGACGAATTTCAGGCGACTCGGCAAGCTCTTCTTCCAGCCCCTGGGTTGCTGTACGCTCTTGGGCTTCAACGAGACTGGGAGCTATATCGTGCTGTTCAGCGCCCCGCCAGCCGTGGCGTAAATCATACTCAAGCAGGCCATTGGCCAAGGCCTCGCGGGCAAACGGCTGAAGCTCACTGTCCAGCGTCGTATAAATGCGGTAGCCGCCGGTGTACGCCGCATCGCCAAAGCGCTCAATCGCATATTGACGCGCCATTTCTGCCACGTAAGAAGCATCTACTTCGGTTTGGGTGAAGTGACGACGTGCAGTAACCGGCTCCTGTACGGCAGCCTGATAAGTGGTGTCATCAATAAAACCCAGCTCGCGCATACGGAACAGAATCCAGTTGCGACGAATCAGTGAGCGCTCGGAGTTGGCCAGCGGGTTAAACGCGGAAGGCGCTTTAGGCAACCCGGCAATCATGGCCGTTTCTGCAAGCGTCAGTTCGGAAAGCGGCTTGTCGTAATAGGTATCGGCAGCGGCTGCAATGCCATATGCTCGATTTCCTAAGAAAATTTTGTTAACGTAAAGTTCGAATATCTCATGCTTGCTGAGCAGTTTTTCCATCTGCAGAGCCAGCAGAATTTCACGCAGCTTACGAGTAAAGGTTTGGTCAAGCGTCAGCATATAGTTACGCGCGACCTGCATAGTGATGGTGGAGCCGCCTGATTGAATGGCACCACTTCGGGCAAGCTCAACGGCCGCCCTTGCGAGTCCTCGAGGATCAACCCCCGAGTGCTCAAAGTAATTGGTGTCCTCGGCGGCCACCAGAGCGTTGACCATGTTCTGAGGTATTTCGTCGAAATCAACGACGATGCGCCGTTCCTCACCAAACTCACCGATTAACTTACCGTCATTGGTGAAAATTCGTAGAGGTGAGTGAAGCTCGAAGTCTTGCAACTGACGAACATCAGGTAAGCCAGGCGAAAAATAGATAGCCGCGCCCACCATGGCTAACGCGGCGGCCCCGACTAACGACACGATAAGAAAGAACAGCGACAGAATGAGGGTTCGCAAAAACGTCATGAACAGAGGGCACCCATGAAAAGGAGAATAGGATCGGCATCCAAGCGGCCGTATCGCGCAATTGGCTGCCATTATAGGAAGGCGAGGCAGCGGCCACCAGTGTTGATATGCCGTAAATATAACGGCGCGTTACCTGACTAGCGCGTTATGCCACTACTTCTTGGGCATATCAGATGGCAGGAATAAACTCATAATGCGCCTGTTTAAAGCCAGTAAGGGATTGATCGGCATCGATATTACATCGACCGCCATCAAGCTGTTGGAGCTTAAAAAGAGTCACGACACCTACCAAGTGGAAAGCCATGCGGTTTGCTCACTTCGTGACGGTGCAGTGGCTGAACGGCGTATTCAGGACATTAATTACGTCACAGATAGTTTAAAACGTGCCATTGACCACGCCAAGCCCTCTACGCGTAATGCCGTGGTAGCACTTCCTGCCAGCATGGCGATTACTAAAATGCTCACGTTTGCTGCTGAGTTGAACGAGCAGGAAATCGAGGAGCGTTTGATGATCGAATCAGACCGTCATCTGCCTTTTCCGTTCAATGAAGTGGCGTTTGATTTTGCATGCCTGGGTCCCGCTCCCTTGGCTGTGCATTTACAACAAGTAATGTTGGTGGCTTGTCGTCAACAGGATGTTTGGCAACTGACAGAGCCCGTGGTGCGCGCAGGACTGGAACCCGTTGCGGTGGATGTCGAAACCTTTGCGATTGAACGTGCCTTTGCTGCGCTGCGCCCTCAGCTATCAGCGGCGTACGACTCTGCCGCAAGCGTTGCGTTGGTCGATATCGGGGCGCAGACAAGTACGTTTCGCGTTTTTCATAATGCACGCACCGTTTACGTCCGCGAAAACCTGCAGGGCAGCGAACCGTTAACCGCCGCGACTCAAGAGCGATACGCGCTCAGTCGAGAAGATGCCTTATGGGCTCGTCAGCATGGCGGCTTGCCAGATGATTTTCAGGACGTGGTCCTGAAGCCTTTTCTGGGTGCATTCGCACAGAGCATTGCGCGAGCCTTGCAGCTTTATATCGCCACCAGCCGCCAATCGCCTGTGGGTCATATCGTGCTAGCCGGTGATATAAATGCGCTGCCGGGGTTAGCGACCTTTATGGCTGATGCTTGTCAGCTACCGGTGACGCCGCTAAATCCGCTGCAGACGATGCCGGTCAACAAGCGCGTGGATAGGCAGGCGCTTACTCTGAATCTCCCCGGCTTGCTGACCGCAAGCGGCCTTGCGATGCGGGCACCTTTATGAGCATTACGATCAACCTGCTGGCTTGGCGGGAAGAGCGCCGAGAACAGCACACGCGACGCTTTTATACGGTCATACTGTTGTTACTGATCGCTGGTATCGCGCTGGGTAGTGGGGTTTCGCATGTCTATCAGAGGATGCTGGGCGCTCAGGAGCAGCGCAATGTGTATATCGCTGCTCATATAGAGCGTTATACACATGAAATTAGTGAAGCTGAACGCACTGTTCTGCAGGGAGAACAGCTGCGCCAGCAGTTAACCCGCTTCCAGCGCCTGCTTCAACAGCGAACACAGGCGGCTCAGCTGTTTAACAACCTTGCCGCAAGTCTTGGCGAGGGCGTGGTCTTTCAGCACCTTGAACAGCGCCATAATCGGCTAAGCGTATCCGCGGCCGCAGAAGATGAGCGTCAGATAACCGAGCAGTTACGTCGTCTTGCTGAAATGCCGGGGTTTGATATTCCGGTACTCTCCGAAATGGTCAGTGATCCGCAGGGCAGTGGGAGAACCTTCCATTTTGAAGTAACCCTCACCCAGCCGAGCGTTTCTTTGGCCGGTTCTGGAGTATCGCCATGAAATCAGGGGCGCCGCTATACCTGCTGCGATGGGGAAAAGTGTGGCAGCAAGAGTGGCAGCGTTTGCGTGCGCTTGACTGGCAGACGCTTGATCTACGTGATGCAGGCGCATGGCCCTGGTTGTTAAAAGTACTTAGCGGCGGGCTGGTGTTTCTAATGGCGTTAGTGGCGACCTGCGCATGGCTGGTGAGTGAGCATCGTGCGTCGCTGGCACAGGCACAGCAACAAGAGATAAGGCTGTTAAGCGATTACCGCAGCAGTGTTCATGCTGCCGGATTGCTGAACGGTGCGCGTACCCAGCTGGCTGGCCTGGAGGAGCAAATGGCCCGGATGCGTGCCCTGTTAACACCCCAGGCGGCGCTTCCAGCGTTACGGGATAGCATTAGAGACGCTGCTGATGAGAACCAGCTCACCATCGATGATATTTATCTGCGTCCTGTCGTTAGCCAAGTGTCAGAGCATCCTATTGATATTCAGGTAGTAGGCGATTATCACCAGTTGGCGCAGTTTATTACTGATATTAGTCAGTTGGAATACCTTGTCACGCAGCATGACATTACGCTTGCGCCGATTGATCAAGCTGCGAGCAGATTGTCTCTGTCGTTTGTGGCTAAGGCCTATAGCGACGCTGATGCTGTCAGCCAGGATGAAAGCGAAGAGGCTGAAGGCGAAAAGGGTGGCGGCGAAAATAGCTTAAATCGGCGGGAGGAGGATCAGTGAAGTGGCTTGCCCGCGTGATGAGCTGCCTGGTCAGCGTCGTTTTGCTTTCTGGTTGTCATGGGCCTGAGCTTGATCAACTGGATGACACGCTCTCAAGGATTCGCCAAACCCCAGGCACTCCCTCCGCTTCGCGTATTGAGCCACTGGTTGTATATCCCGTAGAGGCGTATGGCTACTCAGACACGCGCAGTCCTTTCCAAGCAGTGCAGTCGCCTTTGCAGATAGCTGACGTAACCCAGGATGCCCCGCTGGTGCCTGACGCACAGCGAACCCCCGAGCCGCTTGAGCGTTTCTCTATTTCGGAGCTTCGCCTGGTGGGCACGCTGGTTATGGGAGAGCGCCATGTCGCGTTGATAGAAACGCCAGATGGGCATGTAACCAGTGCTCGTACGGGAGACCATGCGGGCAGCAATGGCGGGCGTATCACGCATATTGAGGCGCACAAAGTCCGTATTACCGAGCGCATTACTACTCAGCAGGGGTGGCAAGAGCAGCAGGTTCTCCTTTCGCTGACATCGCCGCCATGATCAACCCAGGCAACTCGGTGAGCTTACCGAAAGCCTCTTTTTTTCTTATCGGAGCACGCCATGGCCGTGGTTAGTCGAATCATTATGCTTGTGTGGGTGGTACTGCCTTGGCAGGCAGTGGCGTCGGTGTTAACCGATATTGAGGTGCATCCTGTAAGTGCTGGCGCCGTGGATATTGATCTGCACTTCAGCGGTGGCGTCGCCAACGTTCAGGGTTATCGCCTGGAGGCTCCGCCACGCCTGGCGCTGGACCTGGCCAATACACAAAATGGCTTGGGTCATCGCCACATTGAGGTAGCGCGTGCGGGTGTAGAGCACATTAAGGTATTGGAAGGCAGTGGCCGTACGCGGTTAGTTATCGGCCTGGCCAACTCGTCGAATTACACCTCCCGGGTAATGGGGGATCGGCTACGAATTTCCTTGCGTGAATCGACAACGCTTGAATCGCCAATAGAGGGCTCCCTTAGTGCCCTCCAGGGCCCGCAGATTAGCGCTATTGATTTTGAGCGCGGGGCTGATCAGGCAGGTCGCTTGCTGGTGACGTTTGACCGTGAAGGCGTCGTCGCAAGCGTTCAGGAAAGCGGACATTCGAATGTATCGGGCGGCGAGGTAATTGCCACATTGCCTAACGTAACGCTGCCGGATGCGCTTAGCCAGATTTATGACGTTACCGATTTTGCGACACCGGTGACGCGGATCACCCCTCACGTTGATGCGCAGGAAACGCGTTTGGCACTTACCATCGACGGCCCCTATGCCATGCTCTCTTCACAACATGGCCGTGTGCTGAGTATCGAAGTGCAGCCTGCTGACCAGCAACGCTTGGTCGATCATGAGCTCCTACAAGATAGTTTTAGTGGTGAGCGGATAAGCCTGAACGTCCAGGATATGGAGGTACGTGCGGTGCTGGTAACGCTTGCTGAATTTACGGGGCTTAACCTGATCGCCAGCGAAAATGTGACCGGACGTGTCACGCTGAACCTTAATGAGGTGCCTTGGGATCAAGCGCTTGCCCTGATGTTAAAAAGCCAAGGGCTTGCAAGTCGTGAGCATGGCAACGTTATCCTGGTGGCGCCTGTCGCCGAGCTTGCTGAGCTTGAACGCCAGGAAATTGAGGCTCACCGCTATCATGAAGCGCTGTCACCAATCATTGATGAATTTATCGAGGTTAAGTACGCGCGTGCTGAAGATCTTGCCCAACTGCTGCAGGGTGAGGATGGCTTTGGGCTTCTGACCGAGAAAGGGCGGATCAGTGTCGACCCAAGAACCAATGCCTTATTGGTTCAGGACACGGCGAACCAGGTAAGTATTATCAAGCGTACTCTGGAGCGCCTGGATGTGCCGGTGCGTCAGGTGCAAATTGAAGCACGCATCGTTATCGCTCGGGATACCGCCTCTCGAGCGCTAGGTGTTAACTGGGGCGCTTCGACGACGCGAGGTTTTCAGGCGTTGGATAACGGCAATGTTGGCGCGCGCAATATCAATCCGGATGGCTTGAACCGTGCCCGCAGCGGTTTAGCGGTAGACCTGGGCGCGCCTTCAGGGCCAGGTACAGGATTTAGCTTTGGTTACTTGTCCGGCGACATTTTGCTGGACCTGGAGCTTCGTGCGCTGGAAAGTGAAGGCAAAAGCCAAACCATCTCGCAGCCAAGGGTCATCACGGCCAATCAGCGTACGGCAATTATTCGCCAAGGCGAGGAGCGCGCATTTCAGAGTGTCGATGCGCAGGGAAACCCCGATACTGAATTTAAAGAGGCCGAGCTTTCGTTGGAAGTGACACCGCAGATCACGCCGGATAATCGTATTATCATGGACCTGGTGGTGAAAAATGATAGTTTCAGGGAGTCGGGGTTTGGCGGAGAACCGCCCATCGATACCAATCAAATTGAAACGCAGGTGCTGGTCGATAATGGCCAAACGGTTGTATTGGGTGGCATTTTGACCACGGAACAATTAAACCAAATGACCAAAACCCCGCTTTTGGGTGATATTCCTTTGCTCGGACACCTGTTTCGCTATACCGAAGAGAGCAATGAAAAGGTAGAGTTGTTAGTCTTTATTACTCCACGACTACTTGACGATGGCTTGGCGGTTCGCTGATGCAGGATTTACCCAACCTTTTTTTGATCGGCCCCATGGGGGCTGGTAAAAGCACAATAGGTCGCTTGTTGGCGGCAGAGCTTACGCGCACATTTTATGATAGCGACCACGCCATACAGGATCGCTGCGGTGCGGATATCCCGTGGATCTTTGATGTAGAGGGTGAACCCGGTTTTCGCCAGCGTGAGCTGCAGATGATCGATGAGCTGACAAGGCTCTCCTGCGTGGTGATGGCAACAGGCGGCGGCGCCGTGCTGCACCAGGATAATCGCCGGATGCTGCGTGAGCGCGGAACGGTGATCTACCTGATGACCACGGTTGAACAGCAGCTTAAACGCACGGCGAAAGACCGTAATCGCCCGCTTCTTCAGTGCGCAAACCGGGAGCAGGTGCTCAACGATATGTTTGCTGCCCGCGACCCGCTTTATCGCGCCACCTCGGATATTTCAGTGCGCACGGATAGGCGTAGCCCGCGCGCCGTAGTCAATGAGATATTGCGCCGGGTGCGGCGTTTGACCGACCCGCTGGAAAATAGCGCCACGCTTAACTCAAAGGTATCCCAATGACACAGCCCGCCAGTGCTCAGCGTACACTTCATGTTGCGTTGGGTGATCGCAGTTATCCGATCCATATTGGCGCCGGCCTGCTGAGTGACCCAGAGGCGATAACGCCCTATCTGGCCGGTAAGCAGGTGATGGTGGTGACGAATGAAACCATCGCGCCCCTTTATCTGGAGGCGCTGTGCGCCAATCTTCCTGACGATGTGGAGGTGCGTACCGTCGTTCTACCTGACGGGGAGCAGTACAAGAGCATTGAGCAGGTTAGCCGCATTTGGGACGCGCTGTTGGAGGCAGGGTTTAACCGCCGCTGTACGCTGATTGCGTTAGGCGGCGGCGTAATTGGTGACATGGCTGGATATGCCGCCGCGTCGTACCAGCGTGGCGTGGCCTTCATTCAGGTGCCCACCACGCTGCTTTCCCAGGTGGACTCTTCTGTCGGAGGGAAAACGGGCGTTAATCACCCGCTTGGCAAAAACATGATTGGTGCTTTCTGGCAGCCGAAAGCGGTACTGATCGACATTGCAACGCTTGCGACGCTGCCCGAGCGAGAGCTTTCTGCCGGGCTTGCTGAAGTTATCAAGTATGGCTTTATTCGTGATGAAGCGTTTCTTGGCTGGCTTGAGGCCAATATGGCCGCGCTGCGTCATATTAGCCCCGACGCCATTGTCGAAGCCATCGCACGCAGTTGCCAGATTAAAGCCGACATTGTGGCCGATGACGAAACGGAGCAGGGCGTGCGCGCATTGCTCAATCTTGGTCATACCTTTGGTCACGCGATTGAGGCCCACCAAGGGTATGGCAACTGGCTGCACGGCGAAGCAGTCGGTGCAGGCATGGCCATGGCGGCTGCCCTTTCTCAGCAACTGGGGCGTATCAGTAGTGCGGATTTAACGCGTATCCAGGCGGTGATTGAAAGCGCTGGTCTTCCTCTTCATGCCCCAGCGGATATGCTAAGTGACGACTTTTTAGCCCGGATGCGTCTGGATAAGAAAAACGTGGATACCAGACTTCGGCTGGTGCTGCTAAACGCTACCGGCGATGCATGTGTTGATGACACGACGCCAGAGGCGTTAGTGCGTGCTTTGTTGGATAACTACCCACGGCTGTAACCCGCCTGTAAACGTATTTTGTGCTCACTAAGCCCACCGACAAGGTGGGTTTTTTTATGGCCCGATATTACCAGGCGATGCGCCGGATAATGTTATTAGCATGCCGTATGCACTATCGGCATGGATATATTAGGGGTGTTTAGACTAAAGTTTAACGCTCGGCATCCTTCGTTGAAATAGCGTTATATGGCTTTTTAAGTGTTTGAAGTGTATGCATTTTTCGTTGAAGGGTGGTTTTCAACTATAGGATTTGAAAAGACTTTTCGGGGTTTTGATGTTGGCGGTGATTGCGCTGGCGGGAAGCAAGTCGCTATGCTGAGCGACCATTTTCTTGCGGCAGTGAATCGGGGAAACACCCAGTTATAGGCGGGTAGAGGTTTGTGTGTGAAAAGAAAAACCGTCTATTACATCATAATAACGCTGCTAATAAAATACCTTTGACTAGAGGCACGCCCATGAATAAAGGTCTTCACCAGCCCGGCGAGTTTCGCGATAACTGCGGCTTTGGCCTTATTGCCCATATGGAAGGGCAGGCCAGTCACGATTTGCTGAAAACCGCTATCGAATCACTCACCTGTATGACGCATCGGGGCGGGATTGCCGCTGACGGTAAAACCGGTGATGGCTGTGGGTTGCTGCTTAAAATGCCGACCCGTTTTATGCGCGAAGCCGCACAAGACGCGCTGGCGATTACGCTGGGCGATCAGTTCGCCGTGGGCGTTGCTTTTCTACCCAGCGATGATGCCCGTGCCGAGGCTGCGCGCGAGACGTTTGCGCGCGAATTGGGTGCTCGTGGCCTAAATGTCGTCGGCTGGCGCGTTGTGCCCACTGATTCAAGCGTTTGTGGCCCCATGGCGCTTGACTGCCTGCCGCGTATCGAGCAGGTCTTTATCGAGCCCGGTGAGAGCGAGCAGTTCACTGTTGATCTGTTTATGGCGCGCCGTTATACCGAGCAGGCTTTACGGGCCGAAGAAGACTTTTATGTCGCATCGCTCTCCTCTGACGTGGTGTCGTATAAAGGCCTGGTCATGCCGGAAGATCTTCCGGCGTTTTATAAAGACTTAAACGACCCGCGTCTGGAAACCGCTATCTGTGTTTTCCACCAGCGCTTTTCAACCAATACGGCGCCGCGCTGGCCGCTGGCACAGCCGTTTCGTCTGCTGGCTCACAACGGTGAAATCAATACGATCGAGGCTAACCGCGGTTGGGCGAACTCACGCAAAGCCAACTTTGTTAACGAGCGCCTGCCCGATATCGCCCAGTTGGATGAAATCGTTAATACCACGGGGTCCGACTCTTCCAGCATGGACAATATGCTGGAAGTGCTGCTGACGGGGGGGATGGAGCTGCACCGTGCGGTACGCATGATGGTACCGCCTGCCTGGCAAAACGTTGAAACCATGGATGCTGAGCTGCGCGCCTTCTACGAGTACAACTCCATGCACATGGAACCGTGGGATGGTCCGGCGGGTGTGGTCATGACTGATGGCCGCCAAGCGGTGTGTATGCTGGACCGTAACGGCCTGCGTCCCGCTCGTTGGGTCATCACCAAAAACGGCTATATCACCCTGGCATCTGAAATTGGTACTTACGGTTACAAGCCTGAGGACGTGGTCGCCAAAGGCCGCGTAGGCCCTGGTCAAATGCTGGCGGTTGATACCCAAACCGGCGAAGTGCTGCATACCCGGGATATTGATGACCGCCTGAAGTCTGCTTATCCCTATAAGCGCTGGCTCAAGCAGGAAGCCAACTATCTGGAATCCGCGCTCACCGAACTTGCACGCTTCCAGACCATGGAGGCTGATGCGCTGAACGTGCACCAGAAGATGTTCCAGGTGACGTTTGAAGAGCGTGACCAGGTGCTGCGTCCGCTGGCCGAAAGTGGCCAGGAAGCCGTAGGTTCCATGGGTGATGACACCCCCATGGCGGTGCTTTCTAGCCGTCCGCGCCTGTTAACCGACTTCTTCCGCCAGAAGTTTGCTCAGGTAACCAACCCGCCGATTGATCCGCTGCGTGAAGCCATCGTGATGTCGCTGGAAACCTGCTGCGGTGCTGAGCTTAACGTTTTCAAGGCAACGCCTGAGCACGCGCATCGGTTGATCCTGACTACACCGGTACTTTCACCACGTAAATTTACCGCGCTGGTTAGCCAGGGCGACCCGGCCTTTGCAAGCCACACGTTGTCAATGGGCTACGACCCGGAACAGCAGAGCTTAAAGCAGGCGCTGAATGCGCTCTGCCAAGAGGCCGAAGCCCAGGTGAAAGCGGGCAAGGTGATCCTGGTACTTACCGATGCGGAGCTACCCAAGGGTATTATTCCTATTCAGGCGCCGCTCGCCGTTGGCGCGGTGCATACGCACCTGGGCCGCCTGGCATTGCGTCCCAACGCCAATATTATCGTTGAGACTGGCTACGCCCGGGATGCCCACCAGATGGCCGTGCTGTTTGGTATCGGTGCGACCGCCGTGTATCCGTGGCTTGCCTATCAGATTATGGCCGATATGCACCGTACGGGTGAGCTTACCGGCAACCCGGCCGACGACCGTGAGAACTATCGCAAAGGCTTGCAAAAAGGCCTGTTCAAGATTCTCTCCAAAATGGGCATCTCGACGTTGGCCTCCTATCGTGGCTCCATGCTGTTTGAAGCCGTAGGGCTTTCTGATGACGTGATGGATACCTGCTTTGCAGGCATGGCATCGCGCATTCAGGGCGCGGGTTTTACCGAGCTGCAAATGCAGCAGGAGCTGTTGGCCAAGGATGCCTGGATTCCCCGTAAAGGTATCTCCCAAGGCGGTATGTTCAAGTATGTGCATGGTCATGAGTACCATGCCTATAACCCTGATGTGGTGAAGTCGCTTCAGGCTGCCGTGCAGGAGGGCAGCTACGCCAAGTGGAAGGCGTTTGCTCAGCTGGTTAATGAGCGCCCTGTTGCCACTATTCGTGATTTGCTGACGCTAAAGCCTGCCGCGACGCCGTTGCCGCTTGAAGACGTCGAGCCGGTTGAAGCGCTGCTGCCGCGCTTTGATAGTGCCGGGATGTCGCTGGGAGCGCTCTCTCCTGAGGCGCACGAGGCGCTGGCCCAGGCAATGAACGAGGCGGGTGGGCGTTCCAACTCGGGTGAGGGTGGCGAAGACCCGGCCCGTTACGGGACGATCCGCAGCTCTAAAATCAAGCAGATCGCCTCGGGGCGCTTTGGGGTAACGCCTGCTTACCTGGTCAATGCAGAAGTGCTACAGATTAAAGTCGCCCAGGGCGCGAAGCCGGGCGAAGGTGGTCAGCTACCTGGTGGCAAGGTCAACCAACTTATTGCGCGTCTGCGCCACGCGGTGCCTGGCGTCACGCTGATTTCACCGCCGCCGCACCACGATATTTACTCGATTGAAGACCTCGCGCAGCTGATCTTTGATCTTAAGCAGATCAATCCGGATGCGCAGGTGTCGGTCAAACTGGTATCTGAGCCGGGGATTGGCACCATCGCCACCGGCGTTGCCAAGGCTTACGCCGACCTGATCACCGTGTCGGGTTACGACGGCGGCACCGCGGCAAGCCCGCTGACCTCTATCAAGCATGCGGGCTCCCCTTGGGAGTTGGGCCTGCCTGAGGTGCACCAGGCGCTGCGTATCAACGGCCTGCGCGACAAGATTCGCCTGCAAACCGACGGCGGCCTTAAAACCGGTCTGGACGTGATCAAAGCGGCCATTCTGGGGGCGGAAAGTTTTGGTTTTGGTACCGCACCGATGGTGGCGCTGGGCTGTAAGTTCCTGCGTATTTGCCACTTGAACAACTGCGCCACCGGGGTCGCTACTCAGGACGACTTCCTGCGCGGCGAGCATTTCCGCGGCACGGTGGATATGGTCAAAAACTACTTCCGCTTTATCGCTGAAGAAGTGCGTGAGCTGATGGCCATGCTGGGCGTGCGCCAACTGACCGACCTGATCGGGCGTACTGACCTGCTGGCAGTGCTTGAAGGCAACACGGCAAGCCAGCACAAACTCGACCTGATGCCGTTATTGGCCAATGACTTTGTACCCGCCGAAGCGCCTCAGTTCTGTACGGTGAGCCGTAACGTACCGCACGACCCGGGGGCCAAAAACCAGGAAGTGCTGGCGGCGCTGAAAGATGCCATTGAGCATCAAACCGGCGGTGAGTTCAGCTTTACGATCACCAACTGCGACCGCAGCGTTGGCGCACTTACCTCCGGCGCTATCGCCAAGCGTTATGGGGAAGAGGGCCTGGAAAACGCGCCTGTTACCGCACGCTTTACCGGTGTGGCAGGGCAGAGCTTCGGCGTCTGGAATGCCCGAGGCCTTAACCTGTACCTGGAAGGCGATGCCAACGACTACGTGGGTAAGGGCATGAACGGCGGCAAGATCGTTATCGTGCCACCCAGAGTCAGCCAGTTCGAAAGCCATAAAACCGCGATTATCGGTAACACCTGCCTGTATGGCGCAACCGGCGGCACGTTGATGGCTGCGGGCACCGCTGGCGAGCGGTTCGCGGTGCGTAACTCCGGCGCCACGGCGGTGATTGAGGGCGCTGGCGACCACTGCTGCGAATACATGACCGGCGGTCTGGTGTGCGTGCTGGGTGAAACGGGCGTTAACTTTGGCGCAGGCATGACCGGTGGGTTCGCTTACGTGCTGGATGAAGACCGTACCTTCGTGGACAAGTACAACCACGAGCTGGTCGAAATTCATCGCGTCAGTACCGAAGCCATGGAGGCCTACCGCCGCCATCTTCGCGAGCTGATTAGCACCTACGTCGAAGAGACGGGTTCTAGCCGTGGGGCAGCGATTTTAGAAGACTTTAGCGACTACTTGCGCCACTTCTGGCTGGTGAAGCCAAAAGCGGCGAGCCTGGGTAGCCTGCTGGATCAATCTCGGCGTCAGCCGCAATAAACCGCCTGTGTCTACGCTTCGAGGAGAAATATCATGGCTAACCGTTTAAATAACGATTTCCAGTTTGTTGATGTGGGTCGTCAGGACCCACAGAAAAAAGCCGCCCATACGCGTACCAAAGAGTTCGCCGAGATCTACGAGCCGTTCAAACCCACGGATGCGGCAAGCCAGGCGCACCGTTGCCTGCACTGCGGCAACCCGTACTGCGAGTGGAAATGCCCGGTTCACAACTATATTCCCAACTGGCTGCAGCTGGTGGTGGAAGGCAACATCATTGAAGCTGCGGAACTGTCACATAAAACCAACTCACTGCCCGAAGTGTGTGGCCGCGTATGCCCGCAAGATCGGCTGTGTGAAGGCGACTGTACGCTTAACGACGGCTTTGGCGCGGTCACCATTGGCTCGGTTGAGAAGTATATTACCGATACCGCGTTTGCCATGGGCTGGCGCCCGGACATGTCCAAGGTCGTGTGGACAGATAAAAAAGTCGCCATTGTAGGCGCAGGCCCTGCCGGGCTTGGTTGCGCTGATATTCTGGCGCGCAACGGCGTTAAACCCGTGGTGTTTGATAAGTACCCGGAAATCGGTGGCCTGCTAACCTTCGGCATTCCTGAATTCAAGCTTGAAAAGAACGTCATGGAGCGTCGCCGGGCGGTGTTCGAGGAAATGGGCATTGAGTTTCGTCTGAACACTGAAATCGGCACGGATATCGAGTTCGACACGCTGCTTCAGGAGTACGACGCGGTTTTCCTGGGGATGGGAACCTATAAGTACATGGAGGGCGGCTTCCCCGGTGAAGACTTGCCCGGCGTGTACAAAGCGCTCGATTTTCTGATCGCCAACGTCAACCGCTGCCTTGGGTTTGAAAAAGACCCCAGCGATTACATCTCAATGGAAGGCAAGCGCGTTGTGGTGCTTGGCGGTGGTGACACCGCCATGGATTGTAACCGTACCTCTATTCGTCAGGGCGCTGAGAGCGTTACTTGTGCTTATCGCCGTGATGAAGAGAACATGCCCGGTTCACGCCGTGAGGTGACCAACGCACGCGAAGAGGGCGTCGAGTTTCTGTTCAACCGCCAGCCGGTGGCGGTGGTGGGCGAAGATAAGGTCGAAGGCGTTAAAGTGGTGCGCACTCGCTTGGGCGAGCCTGATGAAAATGGCCGCCGCCGTCCTGAGGTGGTGCCGGGTTCTGAAGAGACTATTGTCGCCGATGCCGTGGTCGTGGCGTTTGGTTTTCAGGCAAGCCCTGCGCCCTGGTTTGAAGGCTCGCGGATTGATCTGAATGAGCGCGATCTGGTAAAAGCCCCCGAGCACGGTCAGTACGCGTTCCAAACCAGCAATGAAAAAATCTTTGCTGGTGGTGATATGGTGCGCGGCTCCGACCTGGTCGTGACCGCTATCTACGAAGGACGCCAAGCGGCAGAAGGCATCATGAACTACCTGGGCGTTTAAGCGATGAGCAGGCCGTGCTGCTACGGCCTGCTGACAGCTCCCCCGCTATTGTGGGAGCTGAATTTATTCGGCGAAGGCGGCGTCAGCCGCCCTTACTCGCGGCCGGTAGGGCATCAACTGGCCACCGACCTCGGCAGCGCTTCGCACTGCATCGCTGGCTGAAGCCTGCTCCCACCAGGCCTGAAGCCTGCTCCAAGGCCCGCTTGCAAAGATTAAAGCCTGTTCCACAAGGCCTTCACCAAGGGTCAGGGCTTGCTCCTCACTCCTGGTGCTATTGTGGGAGCTGAATTTATTCGGCGAAGGCGGCGTCAGCCGCCCTTACTCGCCACAGAAGAATGTTTCAGCCATGGCCGCCCAGCCCGGCAGTGCTGGGCACTGCATCGCTGGCTGAAGCCTGCTCCCACAAGGTCTTCCTGCAATTCCAGAGGCTTATATCTCACTCCCGGCATACAGCTTGTTACTATCAACGTGTGGATGCTTGCCTTTTGTTGCGATGGGGGCCGAGGTTTGTAAGGGCATGACAGTTCAAATTGAGCCTTGGGGCGTAGTCTGCTATTCTGCCGTCCCATCCTGGTGTGGCTTTCTGTTACGCCTTTTGATCACGTTTCGACAGGTTTTCCATGACACGATATATCTTCGTGACCGGTGGCGTTGTGTCCTCTCTTGGCAAGGGCATCGCGTCGGCCTCGCTGGCGGCGATTTTAGAGGCCCGCGGCCTTAAGGTCACCATGCTCAAGCTCGACCCGTACATCAACGTGGACCCGGGTACCATGAGCCCGTTCCAGCACGGCGAGGTGTTCGTCACTGAGGATGGCGCCGAAACCGATCTGGACCTTGGCCACTACGAACGCTTTATTCGTACCAAGATGACCCAGCGTAATAATTTCACCACTGGCCGTGTTTACGAGCACGTGCTGCGCAAAGAGCGCCGTGGTGATTACCTGGGTGGCACGGTGCAGGTAATTCCGCACATCACTGATGAAATCAAGCAGCGCGTTTATGCCGGCGGCGAAGGCTTTGACGTGGCGCTGGTGGAAATTGGTGGCACGGTCGGCGATATCGAATCGCTGCCGTTTTTGGAATCCATCCGTCAGATTCGCAGCGAGCTGGGCGCTAACCGCGCGCTGTTTATGCATTTGACCTTGGTGCCCTATATCAAGACAGCCGGTGAGACGAAAACCAAGCCGACTCAGCACAGCGTTAAAGAGCTGCGCTCCATCGGTATCCAGCCGGATATTCTGATTTGCCGTAGTGAAGTTGAGCTTGAAGAGAGCGAGCGTCGCAAAATCGCATCGTTCACCAACGTTGAAGAGCGTGCGGTCGTTCCGCTTCAGGATGCCGATACGATCTATCGCATTCCGTTGATGCTCCACGAGCACGGCCTGGACGATATCGTGTGCGACAAGCTGCGTCTGGAAGCCGAGCCTGCTGATCTTTCCGAGTGGGTAAAAGTACTGGATGCCAAGCTGAACCCGCTGAAGTCGGTCAGCATCGCCATGGTCGGTAAGTACATGGAACTGCTGGATGCGTACAAGTCGCTTAATGAAGCGCTGATCCACGCTGGTATTCAAGGACGTATCAAGGTCAACGTCGACTATATCGACGCTGAAGACATCGAGCGCCACGGCACTGAGCGTCTGGCAGGTAAAGATGCGATTCTGGTACCTGGCGGCTTTGGTGAGCGCGGCGTGGAAGGCAAAATTCTGACCGCCCAGTTTGCGCGTGAAAATAACGTGCCTTATCTGGGCATCTGCTTGGGTATGCAGGTAGCGGTGATTGAGTTTGCGCGTAACGTGGCGGGTTGGAAAGACGCCAACTCCACCGAGTTTACCCACGATACTCAGCACCCGGTGGTCGGCCTGATTACTGAATGGCTGAACGCTGAAGGTAAAATCGAGCTGCGTGATGCGGCGTCCGATTTGGGCGGCACCATGCGCCTGGGCGGCCAGGTATGCCACCTGACCTCGGGCAGTAAAGCACGCGAAGCCTACGGCTCTGATGAGATTGTCGAGCGCCACCGTCACCGCTTTGAGGTCAATAACCAGTTTATTGATGAGCTGGAAAAAACTGGCCTGGTGATTTCGGGTAAAAGTGTCGATCAGTCGCTGGTCGAAATGGTTGAGCTTGCGGATCACCCCTGGTACGTGGCGTGTCAGTTCCATCCGGAGTTTACCTCCACCCCGCGTGACGGGCATCCGCTCTTCTCGGGTTTTGTGAACGCAGCGCTTGAGTATAAAACAGCGCGGACCAGAACTCACACGACACCTCAGGAATAAGGGGGAAGCCAATGTCTTCTCAAGCACCTTTCCAAGAGCGTCATATCAACATTGCCGGCCTAACCGCCGGCAATTCTTTGCCTCTCATGTTGCTGGGAGGCATGAATGTACTGGAGTCGGCAGAACTTGCCGATGAAGTCGCCCAAGCCTACGTTAGCGTGACGCAAAAGCTCGGCATGCCTTATGTATTTAAGGCAAGCTTTGACAAAGCCAATCGCAGCTCGATTCATTCGTACCGTGGTCCAGGTATCGAGAAAGGCTTGCAGATACTCGCTGATATTAAGTCGCGTTACGGCGTGCCGATCATCACCGATGTCCACGAACCCTGGCAGGCGGCTCAAGCGGCAGAAGTGGCGGATATTATTCAGCTGCCTGCTTTCCTGGCACGTCAGACGGATCTCGTGGTAGCGATGGCCAAAACCGGTGCGGCGATCAATATCAAAAAGCCGCAGTTTCTGGCGCCTCATGAAATGCGCCATATCCTCAGCAAGTTTCAGGAAGCCGGTAATGATCGCCTGATGCTGTGCGAGCGCGGTTCAAGCTTTGGCTATAACAACCTGATTGTCGATATGCTTGGGTTTGGCGATATGAAGCAGACCGGCTACCCGGTGTTCTTCGACGTTACCCATGCGCTGCAACGCCCCGGCGGGCGTGCTGATAGTGCGGATGGGCGGCGTGCCCAGGTCGCCGAGCTTGCCCGTGCAGGCGTTGGCGTCGGGCTTGCGGGGCTGTTTTTAGAAGCGCATCCTGATCCGGATAACGCCAAGTGCGATGGTCCCTGTGCGTTGCCGCTTGACCAGCTTGAGCCATTTTTAACGCAGCTATCTCAGCTTGATTCATTGGTGAAAAATTTTGCGCCGTTGACCATTCGCTGATCGCGGCCATCATGCGATACATAACCTTCTAATAGACCGCCAACCAAGGAGACTGTCATGACCAAAATTGTAGATATCAGTGCACTGGAAGTACTCGATTCACGCGGTAACCCGACGGTGCTAGCGCGTGTGCGCCTTGAAAGTGGGGCAACGGGCGAAGCCTGCGCACCCAGCGGTGCTTCGACCGGTTCGCGTGAAGCGCTTGAGCTACGTGACGGTGACAAAGCACGCTATCTCGGCAAAGGTGTACTGACAGCTGTCGATGCGGTCAATGGCAAAATCCGTGAGGCGCTGCTTGGTATGGACGCGCGCGATCAGCGCGGTCTGGACGATGCCATGCTGGCGCTGGATGGCACTGACAACAAAGCCACTCTGGGTGCGAATGCAATTCTCGCGGTATCGCTGGCGGCCGCTAAAGCCGCGGCTAACGCCAAGGGCGTGCCGCTTTATGCACACATTGCCGAGCTTTACGGTCAGCCAGGTCAGTACAGCATGCCCGTGCCGATGATGAACATCATCAACGGCGGCGAGCATGCGGATAACAACGTGGATATTCAGGAGTTTATGGTGCAGCCGGTCGGCGCCAAAAACTTCCGTGAAGGCCTGCGTATGGGCGCTGAAATTTTCCACGCGCTGAAGAAGGTGCTGTCTGCCAAAGGCCTGTCTACTTCTGTGGGCGATGAGGGTGGCTTTGCCCCTGACCTGGCGTCCAATGCGGATGCCTTGGCTGTCATCAAACAGGCGGTGGCGGATGCTGGTTATTCGCTAGGCAGTGATGTCACGCTGGCACTCGACTGCGCGTCGTCTGAGTTCTACAAGGATGGCCAGTACAATCTTTCCGGTGAAGGTAAAAGCTACGATGCACAAGGCTTTACTGACTATCTGGCGGGCTTGTGTGAAGACTATCCGATTGTCTCTATTGAAGACGGTATGGATGAGTCGGATTGGGATGGCTGGAAGGCCCTCACCGACAAGCTGGGCGATAAAGTGCAGCTGGTGGGCGACGATCTGTTCGTTACCAATACCAAAATTCTTAAGCGCGGTATCGACGAGCAGATTGGTAACTCGATTTTGATCAAGTTTAACCAAATCGGTTCGCTGTCTGAAACGCTGGACGCCATCAAGATGGCTCAGGATGCAGGCTTTACGGCGGTTATTTCGCACCGCTCCGGTGAAACAGAAGACACCACCATTGCTGATTTAGCGGTGGGCACCTGTGCAGGCCAGATTAAAACCGGCTCCTTATGCCGCTCTGACCGGGTTGCCAAATATAACCGCTTGTTGGTGATTGAGTCAGAACTTGGCGATGTCGCTTATCCCGGCTTGAAGGCTATCAAGGGCCAATAACGGGATTTGTTGGCTGTCTTGTAAGAAATGTCTCAAGATTTTGTAAGACATGTCCTACAAAAACCGACGAAAATCGCTCGACGTGGGTAGGAAAAGTAGAAAATTTTCGTCTAATTTAAGTTTATCTGATTGATTTTAAGTTGTTTTTTATTGAGGGGCAGGCCACTTAGGCTTGCCCTTTTTGTTATAGGCCGCCTTGAGATGACATTGTTATCTGCCACAATGCATTCAGGACAGGGGAGGCAGGGATGCTTTAGACAGAATGCAACGCAATGGGGTGTAAACAGGCCCACCGAATGACACACTGAGGTGAATTTCGGTAGGGAAGTGGCCTGAGGAAGTTGACACATGGAGCGGTCAGAGGAAGTGTTTGGAGCGGGCGACCTAAGGGTCGCCTT
>NZ_JBQSYD010000029.1:0-55013 GCF_052378905.1 Halomonas sp. AOP22-C1-8
CGAGCATCGAAAAGGTTTAGCCTTCGATAGGTGCGCGCCAATCGTCCGAGCCAGAGGTGCCGGCAACGGTGTGTTCCCAGTCAATCTTACGGTACGCCAAGGAGACGTCCATCAACTGGGTGAATTCTGACTTGTTAATGTCCTGAGCGTGCGGCATGCGCAGGTTGATATCAACAATAGTGGCATCCGTCAGTGACGTGGTGAAGAAGTGCTCTTGCTTGCCTTCCACAGAGGTGCGGTACCATTTCAGTGTCACATTGGGCAGCATCTCACCAGAGGCGAGAGCGTTATACATCAGTGGCACAGACTTGTTTAAAGCAACTGTGAAAACGAAGGGTTTGTGGGCGCGCTGACCGGAAGGCTGGCCTGACTGCGGGTCAGTTGGCACAGTGACGACATGCTTGAACTCTTGTACCAGCATTTCGTCTTCGTGGCCCTCAACGTAGATGTTGCCTACGGAATCAGGTGTAAAAGCACCGGCAGTGATGTTGCCCTGAGTTTGGCCTTCGATGCTGATATAACATGGTGTTGGCATAGTCTGCTCCTTGACGAAAAAGTGAATAATGTCCAGTGGACACGAATATAGAGAGCAAGTGCTATGCCATTATTTTTTTTGTTTATTATTCAAGGGCTTATTCATTTAGTTAGTTATGGTTAGGCAATGGTTCGCTTGTTTTCAAGCAACTACTTGCCTGCCTGGCAATAAATTGCTTGTTTTCGCGCTAGAAATAGGCATGTGCGTAACTTTGTGTATAAAAAGATTCTTTTTGTATCTTTGGGTAAGTAGTGTTGTTCGTGTTTGTTATTGGCTTGGCCTGTTTTACAGCTAAAAACAGCCTTGGCTTCCTCTTATTCTGTTTCCTTTCCATGAAGATTGCGCTTAAAAGTGGGTAATCATGTAAGCCATCACTGATAGTTTTTGTAAGATATTTCTTACAAGCGCCTTTTCTAAAAATATAATATTTAAGTCTTGCTCTAATATGCTGCGTTCTTCGCCGATAATCCGGTTAAATGGACGGTTTTTCACTGCCAGCGTTTTGTCTCCACTTTTTGGGGGCAGGTAGAGAATTTATCCCTGTTTCGCTAACGTTGCCTGATTGAGAATTGTTCACGGTTACATTAAGAAACTTCTTCCAGGGCGGAGTGACATGGCTAAACAAGGAACCGTTGCGCCTAAAGAGCGCATCAACATTAAGTACGTGCCAGCTACCGATGGCCAACAGGCTGAGACTGAGCTTCCGTTAAAATTGCTGGTTGTTGGCGATTTTAAAGGCGGCGAAGAAGAAACCCCTATCGAAGAACGCCAGGCTGTTTCGGTTGATAAAAACAACTTCCAGTCTGTTATGCGTGAAGCCGGGCTGACGCTTCAAGCCGCTGTGCCTAATCGCTTGGACGACAGCGACGAGCCGTCGGATATGGCGGTTGATCTCACCTTCAAATCGCTCGACGATTTCTCGCCAGATGCCATTGCCAAGCAAGTTCCCGAACTGCGTAAGCTGGTCGAGTTGCGCGAAGCCCTGGTAGCCCTTAAGGGGCCGTTGGGCAATGTCCCGGCATTTCGTGACCGTTTGCAGAAGCTTCTTGAGAACGATGATGCTCGCCAGCAACTTTTGAACGAGCTGGAACTGCTGGATACCGATAGCACGAGCGAATAACGGTTTATCGCAAGTAGCGCACCTATCAAACGGTAAAACGAATTCGAGGCACAGCAATGAGCAAAACGGCTAAGCAGCAAGCAGCAGTAACAGAAACAACAGAAGGTTCGCTTCTTGATCAGGTCATGGCCCAAACGCGGATGGCCCCGGCAGATGAAGGCTACGACGTTGCCAAGCAGGGTGTGGCTGCCTTTATAGCGGAGCTTTTGAACAGTAACGATGAAGCACCTACCGTCAATAAATCACTTGTTGATAGCATGATTGTTGAGCTTGATCGCAAAATTAGCCATCAAGTCGACGAAATTCTGCATGAACATGATTTCCAGCAGCTGGAATCTGCCTGGCGTGGTTTGAAGCTGCTCGTGGATCGCAC
Source organism: Halomonas sp. AOP22-C1-8 (assembly GCF_052378905.1). NCBI lineage: Bacteria > Pseudomonadati > Pseudomonadota > Gammaproteobacteria > Oceanospirillales > Halomonadaceae > Halomonas > Halomonas sp. AOP22-C1-8. The sequence continues at coordinate 2,029 of NZ_JBQSYD010000029.1, forward strand.
TGATTTTCGTGAAAATATAAAATTAGACGTTCTACATGCAACAAAGCAGGAACTGCTTGAGGACTTTGAATTCGCCCCTGAAATAAGTCAAAGCGGTCTCTATCACCACGTTTATAACGCGGGATATGGTCAATTTGGTGGTGAACCTGTTGCCGGCATCATTGGGCATTACGATTTCACGCCTTCCACCCCGGACATGAAGCTTCTGCAGCACTCCGCAGCCGTAGGTGCAATGGCGCACGCTCCCTTCATGTCGTCGGTCGCGCCTTCCTTCTTCGGTATTGATAGCTTTGAAGAACTGCCTAACATCAAGGATTTCAAAGCTATTTTTGAAGGCCCGAAATACGCGCGCTGGCGCAGCTTGCGTGAGTCCGACGATGCACGCTACCTGGGATTAACGGCGCCACGATTTTTGCTACGTACGCCGTATGACCCTATTGAAAATCCGGTTAAAACTTTCAACTACCGCGAAACGGTTAGTGAAGATCACGAGCATTATCTCTGGGGCAACACCTCTTACCTGTTGGCCGAGCGCTTAACGGACAGCTTCGCTAAATATCGCTGGTGCCCCAATATTATTGGCCCGCAAAGTGGCGGTGCTGTCGAAAATTTGCCGGTGCACACTTATGAGGCTTTTGGCCAGCTACAAGCCAAAATCCCGACCGAAGTATTGATTACTGACCGGCGCGAGTTTGAGATGGCCGAAGAGGGCTTTATCTCACTAACCATGCGCAAAGGCAGTGACAATGCTGCTTTCTTCTCAGCTAACTCAGTGCAAAAGCCGAAGGTGTTTCCTAATACCGCTGAAGGTAAAGCGGCGGAAACAAACTTCAAGCTGGGTACACAGCTTCCCTACATGTTCATCATTAACCGCTTGGCGCATTACATCAAAGTGCTGCAGCGTGAGCAGATTGGTTCCTGGAAAGAGCGCCAGGATCTTGAACGCGAACTTAACGCATGGATTCGCCAATACGTAGCTGATCAGGAAAACCCGCCATCCGATGTGCGCAGCCGCCGTCCGCTGCGTGCCGCCTCGATTCAAGTATCCGATGTTGAAGGCGAGCCAGGCTGGTACCAGGTCTCAATGGCAGTACGCCCGCATTTCAAATATATGGGGGCAAATTTTGAGCTATCACTGGTCGGACGTCTCGACAAGGAATAAAGGGCTGGCGAAGTCATGGCAACTGGCAGTAGTAGCTTGTTAAGTAGTCGGTTGTTTGAACGCCTTGCTGCACCCCATCAACCTGCGACTCTTAAAGAAGAGGAGCGGTTGATGGAGGTGGTCGAGTCGATCAAACGTCACTTGGTTGAATTGCTTAATAGCCATCCAGGCAACAGCCCCTGCGCGCCTGAACTGGGCCTGCTTGATTTCAATGACGCCACCATTGGTGTGCTGGACCTGGAACTCAACATCCAGCAGGCCATTCGCCAATGCATTGAACAATTTGAACCGCGTGTAAAGTGGGTTGATGTCGAGTCGCTGCCCAATTCCGGCGACCCGTTGCAGCTGCATTTTCAGGTTCATGCAACGGTAGCGTTAGGCAGGGACAGTGCGCTCACCACTATAGATCTACTGTTAAACAACAAGCGTTATCAGTGTCTCAATTGATGGACCCAAGGGGCACTCATGCTCAACCGTTATTATCGCGATGAACTCAATTTCTTAAAACGCCAGGGACGCGAGTTTGCTGAAGCAAACCCGAGCCTGAGCCGGTTTCTGTCTGAACGAAGCACGGACCCGGACGTTGAGCGGTTGCTTGAGGGCTTTGCATTCCTGACCGGGCGCATGCGAGAAAAAGTGGAAGATGAGTTCCCGGAACTTACTCACTCATTGATCAGCATGTTGTGGCCGAACTACTTGCGGCCCGTGCCAAGCATGACCGTTGTGCAGTTCACGCCCATGTGGCACTCCTTGAGCCAGCATCAGCAGGTGAGCCGGGGAACCGAGCTTGCCAGTAACGCTGTTGAAAACACGTCTTGTCAGTTTCGTACCTGTCATGACGTTAGGCTTTATCCGCTGGAGCATGCAGGTGTAGAGGCGCGGCACACGCGTGAAACCTCACTCGTCGAGCTAGCGATGGATGTACAAAGTGACCAGCCCATGAACGAAATGGGGATAACGTCACTGCGTTTGCACTTGGGAGGCGATACTTACACAGCGCGCACGCTTTATTTGTGGATGAGCCATTACCTTTCACGTCTTGAACTCGACATTGATGGGAACCGCCAAACGCTTCCTGCCAGTGCGCTGAAGGCCGTGGGGTTTGAGCGTGAGCAGGCATTGCTACCCTATCCGAGCAATGTGCACCAGGGGTATCGCATACTGCAGGAGTATCTCTGTTTTCCAGAGGCGTTCCACTTCTTTGATGTGCTGGGGCTGGATCAGGCGCTACCGGCAACACCTGCACAACGGGTCACGCTTCGGTTTGTCTTTGCGCGACCGTTGCCTACGGATGCTCGTCTCCAAAACGAGCACCTGGCGCTTTACTGTACGCCTGCCATTAATCTTTTTGAACACGATGCAGAGCCTATCGACCTGACAGGCGAGCGTAGCGAGTACCGCATTAGGCCCAGTAGCAAGGCGCCCTCGCATTATGAAATATTCAGCGTGGATAATGTGTCAGGCCGCCTGGAAGGCGAGCAAAGTAGCTCGCAGACCGTTTCGCGGCGATATGTTCCCTTTGAGAGTTTTCAGCATCAGATTGAACGGGATAGAGGGCGCCAAGCGCTTCACTTTCGTGTGCGTGTTGGCAATAGCCTGCGCAGCGATGGGTTTGATCACGATATTGCGTTTATACGTGAGGATGAGCAGGAGTGCCTGGGGCGCCGGGAAACCGTTTCTCTTGCGCTGACCTGTTCCAATCGGGAACTGCCAGAGCAGCTAACCGTTGGCGATATATGTGTCGGCACGGAAAAAAGCCCCTCGTTTGCCACGTTTTCCAATATTACCCGGCCCACTCCCGTGCTTCGGCCAGCCATCGACGATGGGTTGTTATGGATACTGATTTCAAACCTGTCGCTTAACTATCTTTCGCTGCTCAATCGCGATGCGCTGTGTTCGGTATTGAGAGCGTATGACTTCCGCGCCCTGGTTGATCGTCAGGCCGAGCGCATTGCCCAAAAGCGTTTGGCAGGCATTATCAGTATCGACACACAGCCGGTTGATCGTCTTCGTAAAGGCCTACCGGTGCGCGGTTTGCGCTCCGTCATGACGCTTGATCAGGATGCGTTCGGCGATGAAGGCAGTTTGTACCTGTTTGGCAGCGTGCTCGCCCGCTTCTTATCACTTTACGCCAGCATTAATTCGTTTCACGAGTTGCAGGTCATTAATCGCCATAACCAGGAACGCTACGTATGGAGCCTACAGGAAGGGCAACAGCCACAGATGTAGCGTTGGCACCCCTGATTCAAAAGGCGCGCCGCTACGAGTTTTTTCAACTGGTCGAACTGCTGCACCGGCATCACGAAGATGATCAGGAGCAGCGCCATGGTGAGGGCGTGCCTTCTTTTCAACGGGTGCGCTACAAGGCCTCATCCTCGCTCGGTTTTCCGGGAAGCGATGTGTTGGCACTGGGCATTGGTGAGCGTGGCCAGTATGAGATGGAAGTGAGTTTCCTGGGGCTGCAGGGGGCGCAATCTCCGTTACCCAGCTACTACCTGGAGGCACTGGCGCATGAGTCTGCGCATCAGGAGGGCGTGGCAGGCGACTTTTTGGATTTTTTCAATCATCGCCTGTTGACCCTGATGCATCAGAACTGGCGGAAGTATCGTCACTACGTGCGCTATCAGGACAATGCGCGGGATGGCTTTTCAGCAGCCGTCTTTGCATTGGTGGGGCTTGCCGACAGTGACCTGCGCGGCGAGACCTCCATCAACTGGAGCAAGATGCTGGCTTATGCGGGGCTTCTGGCAGGTCGCTCACGCTCGCCGGATGTGGTCACTGGTATCGTCAGCCACTGCTTTGACTTGGCCAGTGTGGACATCGAGGAGTGGGTTCACCGTTGGGTGGAGATCCCGCTGAACCAGCGTAGCCGTATGGGAATGACGGGAATGACGCTGGGTGAGGACATGGTCGCAGGCGAGCGTGTGGCCGATGTAAAAGGCAAATTTGCGCTGTGTCTGCGTGGCTTGACCCTGGAGCGTTTCCGAGACTTTCTGCCCGATGGGGAAGAGCATCAACCGCTAAAGACGTTGGTTAGCTTTGTACTGCGAGAGCCGCTCGCCTATGACCTGGAGCTTGAGCTGCTGGAAAGTGAGGTTAAGCCCATGCGCTTGGGTGATGGTGGATCATGTCAGTTGGGCTGGACAACGTTTGTAGACCCTGATGGTGACGATACCTCTACGCGTCGCCGTGTACGCATTCAGATGATGAGTTAACGCATGCAAGTCGATCCGTTTGACGCCGTGACCTTAGTGGTTATGAACAGCGAACAGCTGGAAGGCCGTTCGTCCAGTAGCTATGTCTTCCAGGGGGAGGGAGGAACGCTTGGCAGCAGTGATTACGATGACTGGCTGCTACAGGACCACGCCGGAAAAGTGCGCCCTCAGCATGCCGAGATTACCAGGATGGATGGCAAGTTTTGTCTGATTGACTCAAGCGGCCACACGTATATCAATCGCGCCACGCTGCCGGTAGGGCGCAATCGTAAAGTTGCCCTGCGCGATGGTGATGAGCTGACGATTGGCGTCTATCGCCTGAAAGTACACTCAGGCGACCGGCACGCCTGGCAGCCTGGGGTCCATTCGCTCACCACGCTGATTGATGAAGAGCAAGACGACGTCACGGCGCATGAACATGCCGCTTGGCCGGTGGGAAGTAGGCAGGAGCGGCAACACCCTACTCAGCAGGAAGACCCTATAGATGCGTTAGGCGGTGTTGTGCCCGGGGCCATGCAGCATGACCCCATGGTCGCGCTTGATAAGGAGGCCGCGCCACCCTCCACGTTGGAGCCATTGGATGCGAATCCCGGCTCGTACCGTAGCCACACCAACGAGTGGCCACAGAAAGAGCATCGCGATGACGCGGTGCGCCTTCCCGATATCAAACCCTTGAATGGCACGACAAAACAGAGGAGCAGTGGCATGGATGAACGGCAGCTAAACGACTTGGAGCGCTCTGTTGGCGAACAGTTAGAAGATCGCTGGCAGCAGCCAACCACTCAGGCGCTTGGTCATATAGGTGCCGACCCGTTGCTGAGAGGGTTAGGGCTTGATCTGCCTTTTCGAAATAGCGAAGAACAGCAGGCGTTCCTGGAAGAGGCGGGCCATACGCTACGCGCTACTATCGATGGTCTCCGGTTACTGCAACAGAGCCAAAACGATAGCAAGTACCCGCTTCGCGACCGGCGTTTGCAGCCTATTGAAGATAATCCTATCCGGCTTGGCCTGTCGTTTGAAGAGACGGCAGAAACCATGTTCTCTGCACAACGCAGCCCCGTTCACCTGTCAGCCCCTGAAGCGGTTGCTGAAAGCCTGCGTCATCAAGGGCAGCATCAGGCAGCGGTTGAAGAGGCCATCGGCCAAGCGTTGGGTGCCATTTTGGACGCCTTCTCTCCCGAGGCGTTGCTCAAACGTTTTCACGCCTATCGAGGCGCTGGAAATCGCATTGAGAACGAAGATGGCTGGGCCTGGGAAATGTATCAGCACTATTACCGCGAGTTGAACTCTGGCCGTCAGCAGGGCTTTCAAAAGCTTTTCTGGGAAGTGTTTGAGCAAGGCTATGACCAGTCCGTACGCCGCCAGCAACGGGAGGGTGCATGAGCGCCTCAGGCCTGAGCATGACGCTAATTCGCCTTGTCGGGCTGTTCTGCGTGCTTCTTCTGTTGGCCGGTTGTGCATCGACTCGGGAGGCTGCGGGTAAAACGTGGCAGGTAATGCGCGACCCCTCCATTCCCGTCGGCTACCCCGAAGAGCGCCCCACGACGGTGGATCTCAGCATGGTGGCCGAGCCCAACATGAACCCCAATGTGGAAGGCGATGGCGCGCCGCTACGTTTTCAGGTGCTACAGCTGAAAGATGACTCCATGTTGATGGCTGCGGACTTAAGCCAACTGCAGGAAGACCTGGAGGGAGCGCTGGGCACGAATTACCTGACCCATGACGACTTTACCTTGCTGCCGGGCCAGTGGAAGTTCTATGAACCGTTCGCGGTTGATGAGGAAACACGCTACATCGGGCTAATTGCTTTTTATGCCACGCCTAACGAGGCGGAATGGAAAAAAGTCGTGAAAGTAACCAGCAGTGGAGAGCATTACCACCTGTTGGTTCACCTCCGTGACAATGAAGTTGAGCTAAGGAAGGAGGAGTAATGGCTAGCCGGAATCGAGTGGTATGGAGCGAAGGCCTGTTTATCAAGCCACAGCACTTCCAACAGCAGCAACGCAGCCTTGAAGGGCTGTTGGACACGCGTCTAAAAGGGGTCAGCCACTACCTTTACGGGTTTTTGTCCCTTGAGTTGAATAACGAATTTCTAAGCTTTGGGCGGGTAGCGATCAGTCGGGCCAGCGGTGTCATGCCTGATGGCGTGGCCTTTCATTTGCCTGTCGACGATGTCGAGCCAACGCCGCTTGAAATTGATGATGCAAGCATCACCAACCAGGTCGTCTATCTTGGCTTGCCGCTGGCAACCGATGGGGTGGGCGAGGTGCGCTGGCCAGGCGATGATCTTCCTGCCCGTTATCGTCACGCATCGCGTAGCGTACGGGACCTTCACTCACAGGATGGCGCCACCGCCGAACTTGAGGTCGCCAGGGTGTCGCCGCGCTTACTGCTGGAGCGTGATGACCGCAGTGGCTATGCCTGCCTTGCCGTGGCGCGCATCGTTGAGCGTCGGCCCGACGGTAGCCTGGTGCTGGATGAACAGTTCCTGCCCACCCTGCTAAACGTGCAAGCGGCGCCAGGGTTACAGCGCTTTGTGGGCGAAATGGCGGGCCTGATGCGCGAACGCGCTCGTAATATCGCCCAGAGGCTTTCTACGCCCCACCAGGCAGGCGTTGCGGATGTGGCTGATTTTATGCTCCTTCAGCTGCTTAATCGTGCTCAGCCTCGCTTCCAGCATCTGGCGCGTTTGGGACAGCTGCATCCTGAGCGTCTCTACGACACCATGCATGAAATCGCCTGTGAGCTGGTGACCTTTACGGATGAGTCCCGGCTGCCGCCCGAATGCCCGGCCTACGACCATGATCACCCCGAACGGGCCTTCAAGCCGTTGATGAAAATGCTGCGCCAAGCGCTTTCTACCGTGCTTGAACCACGGGCAGTGGCTATCCAGTTGCAGTCACGCCGCTTTGGCCTGCTGGTCGCACCGCTTTCTGATCTCAGCCTGATCGAATCTGCCGAGTTTATCCTTGCCGTGCGCGCTGACATGCCCAACGAGCGCCTGCGCAAGCTGTTTCTTCAGCAAACCAAAGTCGCCAGCGTCGAGCGGATCCGTGATCTGATTAGCCTGCAATTGCCCGGCATACCGCTTGAGCCGCTGCCGGTGGCACCTCGCGAGCTGCCTTATCACGCAGGCTACACCTACTTCCAGTTGGACCGCCAAAGCGAAGCGTGGGGAATGCTTAACGGTGCCAGCGGCTTTGCGTTCCACGTGGCCGGGGAGTTTCCGGGGTTGGAAATGCAGTTCTGGGCGATCAGGAGTTAAACCATGCAACATCTTGTCACTGATGGGCAACGCTCGACGCGTGGGGTTGCCGCGCCGCAAAAAATGCGCCACGAGGACCTCATTAACGAGCGAGGGTTAGAGCACCTCATTCATAGCCATGCAGAGCAGCTGGACGCTGACGAGGACTACTGGTTCCGGCTGCGCGGGCATAACCTGAACCCCTTGGTAGATGCTGCCAGCAGCCTGTTAGGCATGGTGGTTAGAGTTCGCCAACTTGATAGCGCGAGCGATATCGAGCGTCTTTACCGCCAAGTGGTGGATGAAATTGCGGCTATTGAGATCGAACTGACCGAGCAGGGCTATGATCGCGCCACGCTGCTTGCCTACCGCTATGTGCTTTGCTCCTTTATCGACGAAGCGGTGATGGGTATGCCTTGGGGGCGGCAAAGCAAGTGGGCCGAACACTCGTTGTTAACCCGGTTTCATAACGAAACATGGGGAGGCGAAAAAGTGTTCTCCATTCTGGCGCGCCTGCAGCAAGAGCCTCAGCGCTATCGCGACATGCTGGCCTTTATCTACCTGTGCCTGTGTCTTGGGTTTGAAGGCCGTTATCGCGTCATGTCCCATGGCCGCGATGAATATGAACAGATTGTTCGCGCACTAGGCGACCAGCTCTCCTCTCTGGAACAACCCGCTGAAGACACACTGACTCAGCCGCTTAAAAACGTGGTGCAGGGCCGCTCTCAGCGCACGGGTAGTTTTCCGACCTGGGGAATCTTTGCGCTCTTCGGCATCGCCATGGTGGCTGTTTATCTAGGGTTCTCATGGTCGCTTGATCAGCAGGCCGAACAGATTACGACGCTTCTTAACCAACTTTATCGCTAGGAGATACCATGCTCAGGGTAGAGCTACCGGCGCTTATTGACCGCCTTAATACGATTGCTCGCCAAGGGCTTGAGCAAGCGGCCGTGCTGTGCGCGCAGCAGCAGGCGCCTGAGGTTACCGCCGGGCATTTGCTACAGGCGATGCTTGATCAACCCCTATGCGATGTACGCTGTATCTGTGAAGACCTTGAGGTCGATACCGCTGCCTTGCGTGCCCAGTTGGCAGAAGAAACGCGTCCGCCGCGCAATCTGGAGGTGGCAACCCCCAGCTTTTCACCGTTGTTGGTCGAACTGCTCCAGGATGCGTGGCTACTGGCATCCACCGAGTACCAGCATCAGACGCTGCGTAGCGGTGCCGTCTTTACTGCTCTTTTGCATAACCCGGAGCGCTATCTTGGCGCGGGTTCAGTGCGTTTGCTTGCCGAGATTAACCGGGAAAACCTGCGCCGCCACCTTAACCGCTTGACGGCTGATTCGGCAGAGGCGCCTCAGGAAGCGAGTGCCAGCACTCAGCGTGTAGGCACGCATGGCTCTGGCGATGATAGTGCGCTTGCGCGCTTTGCGACCTCACTCACGGAGCAGGCACGCAAGGGTGAACTCGACCCTGTACTTGGCCGGGACCCTGAAATTGACCAGATGCTCGATATTCTCGGGCGTCGGCGTAAAAATAACCCTATTGTGATTGGCGATGCGGGGGTCGGCAAAAGTGCGGTGGTAGAAGGGCTGGCTGCACGTATTGTGGCAGGCCAGGTGCCTACCGCGCTGGCAGGTATAGAGCTATTGACGCTGGACCTCGGCGCTTTACAAGCGGGTGCTGCGGTCAAAGGCGAGTTTGAAAAACGCCTTAAGGCGGTGATTGATGAAGTTAAAAACGCCCCGTGCCCCACGCTACTGTTTATCGACGAAGCGCATACGCTGATTGGTGCCGGTAATCAGGAAGGTGGTGGCGATGCGGCCAATTTATTGAAACCGGCGCTGGCGCGTGGCGAGCTACGCACGATTGCCGCGACGACCTGGCGCGAGTACAAAAAGTACTTTGAGAAAGACCCGGCGCTTTCACGCCGCTTCCAGCCCGTCGCGCTTTCCGAGCCCAGCGTCGACCAGGCCTTGGTCATTCTACGCGGATTACGAGACGTGTATGAGCGTGCCCACGGCGTACTGGTCGGCGACAGCGGTCTGCGTGCGGCGGCGTCTCTTTCTGCCCGCTATTTGGCCGGTCGTCAATTGCCTGATAAAGCCATTGATGTACTGGATACGGCGTGTACACGATTGGCGCAAGCACTGGATACGCCGCCGCGCAAATTAAGTCACCTGCAAAGCGAGCACACCGCCGCCCTGCGCGAGCGCGATCACCTGACTCGCGAACAGTTACTGGGCCGTGAACCAGATTCCTCGATGAGCCAAGCGCTTAACGAGCGTTTGATGTCGCTTGAAGCTGAACTCGCCACGCTTGAAGCCGCTTGGCACGAGCAGCGTGAATGCGTTGATGCGATTGTGACCCTGCACCGCCAACTGTTGGATGCCGATGGCGTCTATGACAGCGATCAAAACGACGATCAACATGCTGAACTTGCCGAGCGTGAACAACAGCTGGCGCGACTGCAGCAGTCTCATGCGCTGGTGAATCCAAGCGTTGAAGAGGCCCAGATCGCTCAAGTCATTGGTGACTGGACGGGCGTACCGGTTGAGCGGATGACCAGCGATGAGCTGACGCGTTTGACCGAACTCCCCGCTCACTTGGGCGAACAGATTCAAGGCCAGAACACGGCGATCGAACGTATTCACCGCCACCTGCTGACGGCGCGTGCCGATTTGCGTCGTCCGGGTCGCCCGTTAGGTGCTTTCCTGCTCGTTGGCCCGAGTGGCGTGGGTAAAACGGAAACCGTGGTACAGATTGCCGACCAGCTGTACGGCGGTCGCCAGTTCCTGACCACTATCAATATGTCTGAGTATCAGGAAAAGCACACGGTTTCACGGTTGATAGGTTCTCCTCCTGGCTATGTAGGGTTTGGCGAAGGCGGGTTACTGACCGAAGCGATACGCCAGCGCCCTTACTCGGTGGTCCTGTTGGACGAAGTTGAGAAAGCCCACCCTGATGTGCTGAATCTCTTCTACCAGGCGTTCGATAAAGGCGAGCTGGCCGATGGCGAAGGGCGACTGATCGATTGTAAAAACGTACTGTTCTTCCTCACCTCTAACCTGGGCTACGAAGCGATTGTGGCCCACGGGCAGAATGCCGCAGCACTGGATGCGGCGCTTTATCCCGTGCTTGCCGAGTTTTTCAAACCGGCTCTGCTGGCGCGCATGGAAGTGGTGCCTTACTTGCCGCTGGATAGCGATACGCTGCGCGACATTGTTAAAGCCAAGCTCAATACCCTGTCAGCCCGTATCCGTGAGCGTCATCGTCAGGCGGATGTGGTGCTGGAAGAGGCCTTGGCCGAGGCGATATGTGCACGTGCCACACGCAGTGAAAACGGCGCTCGTATGTTGGAATCAGTGATCGATGGTGAGCTGTTGCCGCCGCTTTCCAAGGCACTGCTTGAGCGCATGGCGCGCCGCGAGTCGGTTTCCAGCGTAGTGCTGGGCGTCGACGCGCAAAGCGGCACCTTCACGGCAGAGGTTGCCTAGCCCATGACGGAGCCTGCTGTTCCCACTACCGCTGGTTCGGCGCTATCGGCTGAGCTTTCGGCCATGCCGTTGGCGTTAACCCTGGTGGAGAGCCTCAGCGCTGCTGCTCTGCGTCAGCGCTCGGCCACGCTCTTGCAGCGCCACCTTGGGCTGGCGCTCGCGGAGTGCCTTTACATTGATGGGAGTGGGCGCTGGTTGGGTCGAGATGTCGGCGAGGACCAGTTCGACTGCGGCGACTTTCATCATCCCTATGCGCATGTTATTCGCAGCGGCAAGCCGCTGCTGCTTAGCATTGCTGATGCACGCATTCGCTTGGATCATCCCGGCTTCCAGTCCCAGGTGGCATCGCTAGGCGCTTCACTGCATCTTCACATTCGGCCACTGCGTGGAGGGCAAAGCGGGCGTGAATGGTTGGGAGTAATCGTGCTGGCGGGTACGCAAGCACGGTTGAAGGTGCTCGCTGAAGATCCCGGCATGGCAGCGTTTGAAGGGCTTCTGTGTCGGCTATGGACGCGACTTGCCAGAGAGCAGGGCGAGCGTCACCGCTCGCAGATATTGCAGGACTCCTTGACCAAACTGAACGATGGCGCGCGGCGTCAGGCGCTGGCTGATCGGCTAGCGGAGGATCTGCTCGGACACTCCAACGCCATGCAGGCACTGCGTCGGCATATCGTACGAGCGGCAGAGACAAACCTGGCGGTACTTTTGCAAGGTGAAACCGGTACCGGCAAGGATCGCGTAGCGCGCGCCATGCACCAGCTTTCGGCGCGCGCTGAAGGCTCCTTTATGGCGATCAATTGCGCCGCCATCCCTGAAACGCTGCTGGAGTCTGAATTGTTTGGGCATGGTAAGGGCGCGTTCTCGGGGGCTGAGCATGCTCGAGAAGGGCTTATCAGTCAGGCTGATGGCGGTACGTTGTTTCTCGATGAGATCGGGGATATGCCGCTGGCGCTGCAAGCCAAGCTGTTACGCGTACTCGAAAGCGGTCGCTACCGCCCGCTGGGAGAAAACGAGGAGCGCTGCGCTGACCTGCGTGTGGTGGCTGCCACGCACCAGCCACTGCGTGAACAGATCAAGGAACAGCGATTTCGTGCGGACCTTTACTACCGGCTAGGTCAGTTTCCGATCACCCTGCCGCCCCTGAGCGAGCGCCGGGATGATATCGCCCAGCTAGCACAATCCTTTATTACCGATTTCTGCGCCCGAGAGGGGCGCGACGAAATGGGAATTACCCCAGCGGCCCTGCGCCTGCTTTATCGTCGGGAGTATCCGGGCAACGTCCGTGAGCTTAAAAACGTGATTGATTACGCCTGTGCGATGACACCTCACGATGCAGACATTGATACGTACCTGCTGCCCGGCGAGCAAGGTGGCTTTTTAACCGGCAGCGGTTTGGAAGAAACGCCGCCACCTGGCGAAGACGCTACGCTGGCACTGCCCAACGACATTGTTGATCTTCGCCAAGCGATGCGCGATATCGAATCCATCATTATTCGTCAGCGATTGAATCGCTTTGGTGGTAATCGTGCGCAAACGGCGCAAAGCCTTGGGCTGCCCAAGCGAACTCTGGCTCATAAATGTCAGCTACTGGAACTGGATATTAAATGAACGCGATGCTGCTAAAACGCCAGTGGACCATCGGTGGCTTGCTGATGCTCTGCCTGTTGGCCTGTACGCCTTCAAAGGCAGATGAACAAAGTGCATTGCTTAAGAGCGCTCAAACCTGTGCGGAAGATACCTCGCGCCTGGAGCGGCTGAATTGCTATGACGCGCTTTTTCTGGAGGCAAATCTCAGTGTTGGTGAAAACGAACTGCCCGCGCTCTGGCGAGCCATTGAGCGTCAGGAGTCGGCCCGGCCTGATGACAACGTTGGGCTGATAGTGAATGAATCCGGTGAGAGCGTGCTGATCAGCGTGCCCGCACTGGGAACGACACCACCCAGGCCCATCATGGTGGTGGCCTGCGAAAGGCTGATCACTCGTTTCCAGCTACATCTTCCCACGCCTATCAGCGGTGCCCGAGTGGACCTGCAGATCACAGGAAACGGGCGTGCAGTGCAGCAGCAGTGGCGCATACGCGACGGTGGCCGGGTCGTTAGTGGTGGGCGAGGGCTACCTGCCATCGACACGCTGCGCCAATTGCTTGATGCCAATGAAGTCACGCTGCGCAGCGATATAAAAGAACTGGATGGGCTGCGTTTTAACGTGGCGGGGCTGCGCCAGGAAATTGCCCCGCTACGCGAAGCGTGCCGCTGGTAAGGAAGGTTTTATGCGTATTACTGCCGAGTCACAACTAGCCCCCTTACTGGCACCCTTGGCCGCCAATGCTGAGGGGGAGCAGGTGGGCGTTCCCGTTGAAGATAGCAATGACTATCTGACGCTGGATGAGGAAATGATGAAGATAGGTTCGCTCCAGCACGCAACGGTGGAGTGGGACGTCGCCGAGGCGCTGGCCATCCGTATGCTGAGCGAGCGAGGCAAGGACCTAAAAGTACTGGGGCATTTGATGCACTGTATGCAGCACGGTAGTAGCGGCGTGCGCTTTGCACTCTCGCTTCGTTTGCTTGCCCGGAGTATTGCCCAGCCCTGGTGGGAGCACGCTTACCCGTTTGCAGGAAAACGCGGCGCCAAGATGCGCCCCAGGCTGTTTCAGCAGTTAATCCAGCGCAGCGTCAAACTCGTATCAACGCTCGATTTTCACAATGCCGATGATGAGTTTGAAGCGTGCCAATCCTCGCTAAAAGAGCTTGAGCATCAGGTGGCCGAGAAGTCGCTTCCGGACGAGGCGGTTGCCGAATTAAGCCGCCAGTTAAACGCCAAGCGGCCCACTCAACAGCCTGCGCAAGCCGCTTCTCAAGCGCCTTCTCAAGAGTCATCCGGGCAGGCAGCAGGGCAATCTGCTGGCCGCCAGGAGCAGGCCACCACCACGCCTTCAGCGGCCAAGGCGCCTGAGCTTCGCCTGGAGGCGGGAAACGAGCGTTCTAACCGTCAAGCGCTGCTCAAGATGGCGGAGTTTTTAGGCGAGCAATCGCCAGGAGAACCCTTAGCCTACCGCCTGCGCCGTTATGCGGTATGGAGCACGATTCAAGCGCTGCCCGCCGCCAAGGAGAACGGCAAAACTGAACTTGCGCCGGTGTCGGCTGATCGTGTCGCTGATTATCGTGAGGCGCTAGCCAAGGGGGGAGACAACGAGCTTTGGCAGCGTATCGAAAATAGCCTGGCGCTAAGCCCCTATTGGTTGGAAGGGCATCGCCTGAGCGCCGGGCTTGCCAAGCAGCTTGGCCACACCCGCTGCGCGGAGGCGATCCGAGATGAAACACTGCGGTTTGTAGAGCGCTTGGCGGGTATCGAGGCGCTTACTTTTAACAGCGGCGCTTTGTTTGTTGATGAAGAAACGAAGCGCTGGCTATACAGCACCGAAAACAGCGGCGGCGCGGTTGGGGGTGGCGAGGCTTGGCATGCCGGGCTTGAAGAGGCGCGCGAAGCCGTGGAAAGCGGCGATATAGGCAAGGCGCTAAAGGTGCTTGATCAGGGCCTAAGCAGTGCCAGAACACCAAGGGAAAGTGCGTACTGGCGACTGGCCAGTGCTGATTTGCTGCATGAGACAGGGCTGGAAAGCCTGGCTCAGCAGCACTATCGCACGTTGCAGCAAACAGTAACTGCGCTTGCGTTAGAGCAGTGGGAACCCGCGTTGGTATCACGCTTGAACGCTGCGGTCCAAGAAACGCACTGATAACGGTCATCATTAAAGGGACGAGGGATAAGGCTAATGTGGTCAACCATAACGTCGAAGCTGAGCCGCTGGGTGCCTGGCTTGTCGCGGGCGCAAACAGCAAAAAATCGAGCCAATGCTCACGGCAATAAAGCCAAAGGGCTGCTGCGGCTATCCACGCTGCTATGGGCGCTACTGTTGGTTGTCCTGGTGGTCGCAATCTGGTGGTTGGGACCACGCTGGGAAGTGGGTGACATGATGCCTCTTGCCCCGCTGACCAACCGCCTGCTGGCAACGCTGGCGGTCGTAACGCTCGTTGCTGTTATATGGGGCGTACGTCTTGCCCGGCGGCTACGCAGCCTGGATGACGAGCGCCAGCAAGAAGAAGCGCGCCTGCAAGACCCGATTATGTCTCAGGTTGAGCGTCAGGAAACTTCTCTTAACCTTGCGCTCAACGAGATTTCCGACAGCCTGGGAGGCAGCAACAGCCGTTATCGCTTGCCGTGGTATTTGGTGATGGGGGTGGAAAATGCCGGCAAAACCAGCCTGATCAACCGCTCCGGCCAGAACTTTGCCCTCACCCATGTCATGAAAGCCTCGGGGCAGAGCAGTAAACAAGGCCAGCTGGGGTTCGATTGGTGGATTGGCGATAAGGCCGTACTGATTGACCCTGATGGCGAGCTGTTAACCCAAGGGGCAATGGAAGGAGGCGAGCCTCAAGAGCTTCAGCGCAGGCTGTGGGACCACTTTGTTGGCTGGCTGGAGCGTAATCGCCCCCAGCGCCCGTTGGATGGTGTCGTGCTGGTGCTGGATCTTGCACGACTAAGCCATGCTCAGGTTGCCGTTCGCAAAGCCTATGCCGCGCTTCTGCGCAGCCGATTACGCGAACTGATGGAGCGTCACGGCACTCGCCTGCCCGTTTACGTCACGTTCAGCAAGATGGATTTGCTGCACGGCTTTGATGATTTCTTTCGTCACTACTCTCGTGCTGCTCGCCGAGCGCCGCTGGGCTTTACGTTTACCCCTGCATCCATGGACACCCCGGGCAAGTGGGAAGCAGAGTTCGAGGCCGACTACGACGCCATGCTGGCGCGCCTGAACCAACTGATGCCTTCCATGCTTTCCGAGTGCCGCGACCGTGAAGAGCGTGAATCCGTCTTCCGTTTTGTGCGGCAACTGGCAGGGCTGCGCGAGGTGCTGTTTGGCTTTTTGACGGAGGCACTTTCCAGTGACCGCTTTTCAACCGCTGCCATGGTGCGTGGTGCCTACTTTACGTCGGTGTATCAGCAAGGCGTGCCGGAAGACCCGTTCGTGGATGCTGCTGCCCGGCGCTATGGAATGGATGACAGTGTTCAGCCTGCTCATCGGGCCACGCGCAGCGCGCTCTACTTTACCGAAGAGCTGTTCGATAAGGTTATTTACCCGGAGGCGGGGCTTGCCGGTGACAACGCCCGAGTTACTCAACGGCGCAGGCGCGTGCGCAAGGCAAGCCTGGCGGCATGCCTGGTGCTAGGGGTTATTCTGGTAGGCGGTTGGACGCATTTTTATCAGAAAAACAGCGTATCGCTCGCGGCGGTTGAGCAGCGAGCAGAAACCTTTTTGGCCACCCAGCCTGAAGCCTTCCAGAGTGATGATCCCACTGGTTTTGAACTACTGGACCCACTTGACCGGCTGCGCTATGCCCTGGAAACGTTCGACGGATACCGCACACATACGCCTTATTTAGCGGATATGGGGCTGTATCAGGGGCATGTCATTGGTGCCCAGGTGGAACGTGCCTATCTTGCCATGCTGGAGCGTCAGTTCCTGCCCGCGCTGATGATCGGCATCATGGACGATATGAACCGCGCCGAAGAGGGCAGTAACACGAAGCTTTCTCTATTGCGTGTACTGCGCATGATGTCGGATGCCAGTGGCCGTCAGCCGGAGCGCGTTGAGCGATTTATGGCCAACCGCTGGCAGGGGAGCTTTCCCCAGCAGGGCGAGGTTCAGCAGCGACTATTGATGCATTTGGACTACGCGCTGGAACATAGCGACCTTGAAGGCCGTATTGCCGAAGGCAGCCCGAGCGCCGAGCAGGCTATGGCCCCGCTTCAGGGAAGTATTGCCGCCTCTCAGCAGGAGTTGTCACGCCAGCCCATCGACGAACGGGTATACGCTGCCCTTAAGGCCGCCGGTAATCGTCAAGGGGAGCCGTTGGACCTACGCCGCAGCGTGGGCACGCTGTTCAACACCGTGTTTATGTCGCGTAACGATGACCCTGAAAATGTGCGCTTGCCGCATCTGCTCACCCGCGATGGCTTTGAGAACTACTTCCTACAAGAGCTTGACCGGGCGACGGAGCTTGCTCTGATTGATGTCTGGGTGCTGGGTCAGCGCGATAACATCAATTTCAGCGAAGCCGACCGGCAGCAGCTTCAGGTGGCCCTGCGTGAGCATTATGTAGGGGATTACCATGCCAGCTGGCGCGATGCCCTGCGTGATACCCAGCTAGTGCCACTGCCCGATATTCATCAGGCCATTGTGGTGGCAGATGCTCTGGTGGGCAGTCAGCGTCCGCTTGACAGGTTGTTGGCCGCGGTGGAACGCAATACCAGCCTCTACCCCGAGCTCCCCGACGATGACGAGCAGGCCCGTGAGGCGCTCCGCCAATCGCAGCGTTACCAGCTTGCGTTTGCCATTGAGCAGCCGTTCACGCCCATCAATCAGCTAAGCCAAGCGCGTAACAATAATCCCTCTTCGCTTGAGGAGATTAAAACGGCGGTAACCGCGTTGCGTGATTACTTGATGGAGATTGAGGAGTCGAGCAATACAGGGCGTGCCGCCTTCGTTAGCGTGCGTGACCGCCTGTCGCTGCGCGGTAATGACCCCATCTACAACCTGCAGCGCATTGCCGATAGTACGCCAGAGCCGGTGGGCCGCATGCTGCACAACCTGGCCGACCAGAGCTGGCAACTGATGATGGCCAGTGCCACGCGTCACCTTGAAAGCCAGTGGCTGGATGACGTGGTCGCGCCCTATCAGGAGCGCCTGGCAGGCCGCTACCCGCTGGCGCCTAATGCCAGCCAGGAAGTGGCGCTGAGCGATTTCGAGGACTTCTTTGCCCCGGGCGGCACGCTGGATACCTTCTACCAGGACAGCTTGCAGCCTTTTATCGAAGGTGCGCCTGAGTACCTGGTGGATGCCGAAGGTAATTCGCTGCTGCGCGACAGCCTGTACACCGCCATTCAGCAGGCCGAGCAGATCCGTCGCGCCTACTTCAGCCGCGACGGTGCGCTGGACGTGGAGTTTGCACTTGAACCCATCAGTCTTTCACCGGACAAGCGGCGCAGCGTGATCAGCGTCGATGGGCAACTGATCGAGTATGCCCACAGTGCTAGCCAGCGTGTGTCGATGATTTGGCCAAACGCGCTGCGCGGCGGCACCGAAAGCCGCATTACCATGGTGCCGAGCGAGGTAAACCGCTCACCGCGCAGCGTTACCCAGGATGGCGCCTGGGCGTGGTTTCGGCTACTGGAACAGGCCGATATTACCAGTGTAAGCGAGCGCGAACTTGAACTCAGGTTCAACGTTGACGGCGGTACCATGCGCTATCGCCTGTTTGCCAACGGCGCGCCCAACCCCTTCACGCGTCCGCTGGCGGCAGGCTTCCAACTGCCGTCTGCCCTTTACGCCGAGCGAGGTGGCAATGCTGACCAAACTTAAGCAGCTGTTTACCTCGGGCGGGGTAACGCCCGCCACACGCCAGCGTCATGGCGCAAAGCGCTCGCGCCCATTGGAGGATGCGCGCAACGAGGATATCGACAGCTTTATCGAGGCGGTGTACCACGCCGATGCAAAAGGCCACTCACCATGGGTGCTGCGCGATAAAAGCGTGCTCGACACGTTGCGTCGAGCGCTTGAATTCACCGTTAATCGCCAAGTGTGGATGCAGCGGGAAAATGGCCAGGTGGTGCACTGGCAGGGCCGCCTGCTAGCACTTCGTCATGGTGAAGGCCCACCGCTGGGTATGGTGCTTGTCTGTCGGCCTGATGACGAAGCCGCCTGGCAGCTCAAGTTTTTCTATATCAGCCGGGAGTGGAAGGGCAGTGGCCACGGTACCCGCCTGCTGATGGCGATACGGCGCAGCTTAAGTGGCGTACCACTGCAAACACGCCTGCCGCTGGCCTGCCATTCGGCCATCGACAGCCTGGAGGCGGCAGGCTTTACCCGTCAGCACGTGGATGCCCTGGAAGTGGCAAGTTACGAAGCCCCCGCTCAATGGGATGAGTAGCCCGCCAGCACGACAGCAGAGTGGCAGGCAAGACGGAAGATACGGGACCAGAAAAGGAGCAGTGGTAATGGGCCAGAAATTTGTACTCGTAGGTGATATAGGAACCGACCATGATGGTTTTCCCCCTACGCCCGTCATTGCGGGTAGTGGCACGGTCATCATGGATGGCAAGCCGGTGGCCCGAGTAGGTGACCCGTTAGAGCCTCACGATAAGCCCAATCACCCCCCGCACCCACGGGCGATAGCCCAGGGTTCCGGCACGATTCTTATTGACGGCAAGCCAGCTGCTTTAACAGGTCATGCGGTCGATTGCGGTGGTGTCGTCATTGGTTCAGGTTCAGGAGAGGGCAGTTAAGATGGCAAGCACAGGATTGCAATTTACCCTGACGTTACCCGGCGTTGATGATATCGCGGTGATCGATTTTACCCACCGCGAAGCGCTCTCCCAGCCTTTTGAATTGGTGCTCAACCTGGCCAGCCGCGATGGCCGGCTGGACGCCGCCGAGCTGCTGGACCGCGAAGCCACCCTGACCGTTTGGCAGGATGGTGAAGCGTTGCGTCATGTGCACGGTATCGTTAGCGAGTTTGGTCGCGGCGACCGCGGCCATCGACGCACTTTTTACTCCCTGGTGCTGCGCCCGGCGCTCTGGCGGCTTTCGTTGCGCCACAACTCGCGTATCTTCCAGAAAGTCGACCCGCTGACCATCATCAATACCCTGTGCGACGAACGTGGCATTACCGACGTGGCCTTCGCCGTCACCCGCGAGCTGCCCGAGCGCGAATACTGCGTGCAGTACCGCGAGACTGACCTGGCATTTATCGAGCGCCTGGCTGCCGAAGAAGGGCTGTTCTACTTCCATGAATTTGAAGAGAGCGCCCACCGGCTGGTATTCGCCGATGACCCTCAAGTGCTGGCGAATGTAGGCGAGCGCACTTACCACAGCCGCGCCGGCGGCACCGCGCCCACGCGCCATGTGCGCAAGCTCAGCCACACCGCCCGCGTAGCGGCGGCCACTGCCACCCTGAAAGACTACAGCTTCAAGAATCCGGCCTACGCCCAACTGCACGAACACCTGGGCCGCGACGTGGAAGCCCACGGCCAGCAGACCGACTACGAGCACTTCGATTACCCCGGCCGCTACAAGCAGGACGCCTCGGGCCAGCCGTTTACCCGCATCCGCCTGGAAGAGCTGCGCCGCGAAGCGATCACCGCGAATGCCGAAAGCGACCTGCCCGAACTTGCCCCCGGCGTACGCTTTAGCCTGACCGGTCACGACACGCAAAGCCTTAACCGCGACTGGCAAGTGGTGGCCGTACACCACGTAGGCGAGCAGCCCCAGGCGCTGGAAGAAGATGGTATGACGCACAGCGATGCCAGCGGCATGACGCGCTATTTCAACCAGGTCACCCTCATGCCCGGCGACGCCCCTTGGCGTGCCACGCCCAATCCCAAACCGCGCGTTGATGGCCCCCAAGTCGCGTTTGTGGTCGGCCCGGAAGGCGAAGAGATCTACTGCGATGAACACGGCCGCGTAAAAGTTCAGTTCCCCTGGGACCGCTACGCCGAGCCCAATGAAACCGCCAGCTGCTGGGTGCGTGTGGCTCAGAGCTGGGCGGGTGGTGGCTACGGCAGCATTGCCATACCGCGCATCGGCCACGAGGTGATCGTCTCGTTTCTGGAAGGCGACCCGGACCAGCCGCTGGTCACCGGACGTACCTATCACGCCGTCAACACCGCGCCGTACTCGCTGCCCGAACACAAGACGCGTACGGTGCTGCGCACCCAGAGCCACAAGGCCGAAGGCTTTAACGAGCTGCGCTTTGAGGACGAAGCCGGTGAAGAGCAGATCTGGCTTCACGCCCAGAAAGACCTGGAGCTGTTAACGCTCAACGACCGCACCGAAGAGATCCTGAACGACAGCCACCTCAAGGTACACAACGACCGTATCAGCGAAATTGACAACGACGACCACCACACGGTGCACGGTAATCGCTACAGCCAGGTGGACGGCGACGACCACCTGACCGTGAACGGCACCCGCCACGACAACATCGGCCAGGCGCAGTTGGTGGAAGCCGGGCAGGAGATTCACCACAAGGCCGGCATGAAGGTAGTGATCGAAGCCGGCGCCGAGATCACCCTGAAAGCCGGCGGCAGCTTCCTGAAAATCGACCCCAGCGGCGTCACTATTGTGGGCCCGCAGGTCAAGATCAACTCCGGGGGAAGCCCGGGCTCGGGGAGTGGGCAGGCGGCACAGGCGCCGCAGTTGCCGGGGCAGGCGGCCACGGAGACGCATGAGGATGTCACTATGGGGCCTATTGTGGGGCATCGCTTAGAGCAGGCAATGGTGGAGCATCAACCCTTAGTAGAGCTTTGCCAGAAACCGTCGAATGGTGGGCCGTGCCCGCTAGGTAAAGACTGCCCATGCGACGAAGGAGGAAGGGCAGCATGAGTGAGCTGCTGCCTGCTTCACGTATAGAGGGCGTTGAACCTAACCACGCATTGTCTTGCTGGCTGGTGGTAGATCGTTACCCAGAAACGTTAGAGCGCATCTACCAGTTAGAGCCATCGCCACAACTGACGTATTTATTTCACGAAACTAAATACGCCTCCCTGGACGAATACAGCCCTCTGGTTGTTCGTATTGAGCGAGGAAGTGCGCTTTGGCTTGCCTATTCGCAACAGCAGGATACCGCTGTTAGCCAAGGCGTTTTGATAATGAGCGAGGAAACAGAACAAGCCGTACTGAAACATCTTCGTCAACGTCTCGAAATTCACTTCTATGGATCTCGAAAAGCGTTATTTCGCTTTTATGATCCTTGTATTGCGGGCGTGTTTTTTAGCGCAGATTCGGTGATTGATAGATGGCTCGGCCCGCTGGAAAGGGTTGTTTGGTTCGGTGGCACCTGGGTTCAGATAGCAGAGCGTGGAAAACGGTGGTACAGCTGTGTGGGACAGCCACACCAGCAGCGAACAGAAGAGCAGTATGAAGATGAGGCGCCTTACAAGCTTTCACCACCGCAGGAAACGGCGATGGAAAACTTTGTATTAGTTCAGGCCGTCTGGCGTAAGTGGACTAAGCAAAAGAGAGCCAGGGAGTCTTCAGAAGAAGATATTACCTACTTTGCCCAACGAGTGTTGGCCGCTATGCGGCTTGAGCCTCCCCGCGAACATTTGCAAAAAGTGCTAGAGATTTTCCTAACCTTAACGCCCGGCGAATGGCTAGCAGGCGTAAGTGAGTTGCCAGCGGCTAATCGGCTGCAGGAAATCGAGCGGCGTGCAGAGAATACTTCCCAGTCAAAGACCAGGAGTTTCACCGTATGAGTGGTGTATTGGGTAACCCGGCCTGTGAAGGTGAAAAGCTATTTATTCAGGTAATGGGTAAAGATCATCCGGAAGGGCATGAGATCGTTATCGTCAATCAGCATAGCGGTGAACGCCTGGACGATTTTGGCGAGGCAGAAACAGAAAAGCTTTCCGACCCAACAAGTGTCCTGCACAAATGGTGTTGGCAAGGTTTGCAGCGTGTGGATGCACAGCTCCATATTGCCACTGAAGCAGGCGAGCCAATCAAGCTGCCCCTGTTAAAGTGGCTTTATAAAAATGAGCGCAAGCCCCGTTATCAAGACAATATTATCCAACCAGTCATGCCTATGGCATTGTTTCAAGAGGTGACTGGCGATACGCGGCATGCTTTACCTCTACGCTCTGGCTATCTCTATATTTACTTTGAAGAGACGTTATGGCGTGAGCTGGAGGTCAGCGCCAATGATGAAGAGAGCAAATTAGAATTTCGTGATGTCCATGTGGCGGAGCATCGCAATGAGCTGGGACAACATCAACAGGATCGTCGGCCTGCTGTTGGTGTTCCGCTAGAGGAAGTCTGGCTTCCTTACCGCCAGGAAGAGCGGGCCATTGATGGTCAACTGCGCGTTGCCTTTTCTGAAGTGCAGTTGTCTGCCGCCCGTTTAAATTACCTAGAAACAGATCAACAGGCGCGTTTAACGCGGTGCCAATCAATTAATTTATCGAGTAGCAACAATTTTCCCTCTTTAGGTATGCTCTACCTGCTTGAAGGAAACAGCGAACAGCGTTTGCGGTTACCTTTCTTGGAAGAAAATATTGCTTTTCCGAGCCAGCTGACCAGCGACCTTGAAGGCAGTTTTCTGCAACAGTTACGCGATCAAGCGGCTCAAGAGCTGCAGGTATTTGACGCGGGGGGAGAACAGGCACGCGCATCGGCTGATGCTGAAATGGCGCGTGCTCAAGGCCAGTCTTCATCTCCGCTCTATCTGCAGGCATTCGCACGGTTGGCAGCTCTTGGCGCGCGTTTGCAACAAGAAAGCGGCGATGAAAAAGCTGACAATATCTGGCAGGAGCCGCTGGGGAGTACCTCCAACTGCTTAAGTGATATAACAGAGCGCAATATTCCTGGATTAGTGATTCAAGACACGCTGTTTGAATTGCGCCATGCTATGCGCGGAACCCAATCCAGTTTAGGGTATCTACAGCAAATTCCATCACTAGCGGCAGAAGACGAGCTTTATGAATGTGCTGCGTTGGTCAATCAAACGATTCTGAAACAGCAGAACAGTTCAGGAGAAACCAACCCCCTCAACCGATTTGCGGATAAAGCCGACTTAAGTGATACGGGAGAGCTTCATCGCATCTTACGTGGCTCCCACAGGGCGCTGGCACGCTACCAGTTTGACGCTTACCAGCAACGTCTTTCTTCGCTGCTACTCAGCCGCCCCGGTACAGCGGTACTTGCCGATCTTTTAAGCCTTGAGGGGCACGATTACATTGGGGCATATTCGCTTACCCTTGATTTGCTGGAAGGCTTGCGTGAAAGCGCAGAGCGGGCTGATTCGCTTAATGACTCAACGCCCACCGCACTATCACGTGCGCAACAGCTATTGGTCAATATTCTAAGTGACAATAGCAATTACGCACTGCATGCCATGCTGTTCCCTAGCGATGAAAGCACCCCCTTAAACGCGCCGTTATCGTTACCGGAAGAGCCGGAAGAGGATGAAAACCGAGGCGATGGCCTAATCAGGCTGAAGGCGATATCAGAACAGCACCTGCTTGACCCGCCTACAGAAGACGACGATGTACAGCTGTTGGAAACCGCATGGTTGGCAGCGTTAGCCAGTGATGGCGGAGAAACTTTGTTAAGCCCTGAGCTAAAACGCTGGGGTGGGGTGGTTGATCTACTGTTCGGGCGGTTGGCTGAGCAAGTGGAAGTGCTGTTCGACCAAAGCGCTCAACAGGCCATTGTGCTACCGGTCGCACGATTAGCGCGCGTCGGTTTTCCAGAGCTGTATGGCCAATTGACAGCTACCCGCGGCGTTATACGTGAAGATGTTGTGATTCTCGGTGTGAAAGACAATGCGGGCCAGCTACGTAACGGCTTGACCGCTCAGGAACGCGATGCCACCCAACGGGGGGCACAAGCACAGGCGCGGCAAAGTTTTGAAAGCGCGGTGCGTGATGCGTCGGGTAAAACACTGACCCCAAGTCAGGCACGGCGTTTGGCCGCTGCGGCAGAAGCGGCCGGGCAGCAACACCTCACCGTGCTGGTGGCAGAAACAAATTCGAAAGCAGTACAGTTATCGCGACGAGCACGGCATCAACTGAGCTTCTCCAAAGCAACTGAAAGTTTGCGTTTGCCCTATTTAATTGCGGCGTTTGAGTTGTTTAATGTAAGACAGGAGTTGATAAGTTTAAATGTCAGTCAGTCTAGGCGGGGTCAAGCTGGGGCATTTAGTGCTGTTTTTGATTTAACTATTGCCTCTTCAAAAGCCGCTGAATTTTATGGTGAACGACATCAACGGCTACAGGTAGTCCGTGCTCGCGTAATTAGTCGCCACTTTCTTCTGGGAGATGCGCTTGTCCGCTCTCAGTCTAGTGTACTGGCTACTCTAGGAGGAAAATTAAAAGGTGCTGTATCCCTTGTCAATTTTGCTGGTGTACTGGCGGGTGCTGTTAGTTCAGTGCTGCTTGCATGGGATGCTTGGAATCGCTTTCAACATGGTAATGTGGGCGCAGGTATTGCGCTAAGCCTAGCATCTATTAGTAGCTTAGTGGTCGCTGGCAGCGCGCTATTTAAAACCAGCCCGTTGTGGTTAGGGCTAGGGCCGGTGGGCTGGATTGCATTAGGTTTGTCTCTGGCCGCCGCTCTGATTGCAATCAAGTTAACGGATAATGATATTGAGGAGTGGCTGCGGCTGGGCCCCTTTGGCACCAATGGCCGCTACGATTGGCGCAATGACCCGGCGGATGCGTTTGAGCGGTTGGTGAGCTTGTTTGCCAATATTCGTATCCGTGTAGAGCCTATTGGAGCAATGACCGCCGAGATGGTCGCAACGGATGGAGAGCAGCGGCCCGCCATTGGCATCCTTAGCCAATCACCTTCCCCTACCCACGCTGAAAACCTGATTGCCGAGCAGGCCGCCAATCGCTTTTCCGGCCCCATCGCCAATACGCGGGTGGTGGTCAACAGTAACTTGCCCGGTTTGGCGCCTGGCTGGGAGCAGGTAGCCCACTTCAGGTTTGAGCAAACCACCGAATACAAGCATGAATTCCGTAAGGATGGGTACTCTCAGTGGATAGAGGACGGTAAAGAACTGGGCGACATGGTGCAGCCGTTATTTGAACGTAGCACAACAGATGGGCGGGAGTACTATCTCTATACCCCTGTAACCACTACCCAGCCGGGGTCGTGGCGGAGTCGTGAGCGGCGTACCCAGCATAAACTAAAAGTACGTGTGCAGTGGCAGCGCCAAAACGAACGTCAAAATAGCGTCGAGTTACCGCGAATGTTACCAGCGCCTAAGCCGACCCAAACAGCCAGCGGGAATCCATTAATCCCAGACTTTACCCGTACACAACAACCCTATTGGGCCGATGAAATGACCCATCAGGATAACGAGAGTGCGAATGACTGATTTGACACCCATTACCTACGCTGAAACCGCGCATACCTCAGAGAAATTTTTATGGCCGCGCCCAGAGCCTTGCCACCACGGCAAGCGCTTTCGCTTATCCGCAGCTTCAGGGCAGCGGCTTGCGCCAAGAAATCCTACCATTAGTATACCTCCTGTTGCGAAAGGGCTTGAGTTAATTGCTCCTGCACAGTTACGAGATATTGAAAGTCAACCGGATTTCTCACCTCGCCCTAAAGGCTATCAACAATATCCAATAAGGATGGATGAAGAGTGCTTGCGTTACTCAAGCCAAACCAAAACTGATTTTATAATTGGAGTTGTTAAAGCTCTTGGTTTTGTAGGTTTAGTTTGGATGATGCCGGTTTGCATTTTAAGTATTGGTTTTATGTCCGCTTTTTATATCAGTAGTCATCCTGATTTATATTTTTGGCCTGATTTTTTTCGTTACTCCGGATGGGATATTGCTTTTTTTGCCTTGGCTTTTTCAATAATAGCTTGGGGTGGCGCAAGTCTAATCTACCGTTTATTTCCTGGCTTTTCAGCAGGCTACCAGCCAGGCCCTATGTGGGAGCTAAATCGGCGAACGGGGATGGTCACAGTCTTTGCAAATCCTGCTAAGAAAAGCACCGCTTGGAAGGTAGCCTATGAATTACCCTTCCATGAGTTTGATTGTTATCTACAAAGCTCGCCGACGCCCCAAGGCATTGCTCAATACAACCTAAGCCTTGTGCACTACAGCGTTGAGGCCCATGTCGCGCTAGTGGGCATGTTTGGGGTCACCAGCCGACAGGATCAATTGGCTGCCTGGGACATGGTGCAGCACTATATGGATACATCACAGTCTTTACCTGACATACCCGTTTTTGAAATGTACCGCTCTCTTGATCCTACAACAACCCAAGCGGACAAGGAGATAGGCCGCCCCCCCCGCTTTTGGCGGGATATGGATGATGAAACTTTCAATCAGAAAATAGTGGAGCTGCAAGACCGGCTTTCTGAATTTTATTTCGGTTAAGATTCTTTTATGCATTTGTGGTAGGGCGGTAAACTGATGTTATATAACCGCTCTGTCTACATGCTGATCTGCCTTTACATCATAACGATGCTCAATGACTGATTTGACACCCATTACCTACGCTGACACCGCGCATACTTTTGAGAAGTTCTTATGGCCGCGTTCAGAGCCCTGCCACCAAGGCAAACGCTTTCGCTTATCCGCGGCTTCGGGGCAGCGGCTTGCCTATCGCCGCCCAACGGAAGCCTTATTTCCCGCTCGAGAGCTGGTGGATATGCCACCTAAACGACTGCGTGAGCTGGAGCAGATGCCCAATCACTCGCCTCGGCCAAGTGATCGCCCTGAACATCCGCTACGGTGGGATGAAGAGTGTTTGCGATATACGAGTCAAACGAAAATTAATTTTTTTATTGGAGTTATTCGATCTCTTGGGATGGTGGGTTTTTTTTTGAGCCTCTTTGTTTTATGTATATCATTATTGTTAAGCCTTTTTTTTCCTTCTCAAAATATTAGTTTAAAAGAAGAGTTGATAGCTGTTTTTTTAAGCAATGGAATATATATAGTTCTTTCTTTATTAATGTGGGGAGGTTCAAGTCTACTTTATCGATTGTTTCCCGACTATACCTCTGGCTTCCAGCCAGGCCCTATGTGGGAGCTGAATCGACGTACGGGCATGGTGAAAGTATTTGCCAACTCAGCTAAGAAAAGCACCGCTTGGAAGGTCGCCCATGAACTACCCTTCCATGAGTTCGACTGCTATATACAAAGCTCACCGTCTTCCCAAGGCATTGCACAATACAATCTAAGCCTTGTGCACTACAGCGTTGAGGCCCATGTTGCACTAGTGGGCATGTTTGGGGTCACCAGTCGCCTGGATCAATTGGCTGCCTGGGATATGCTGCAGCGTTTTATGGATACTTCTCAGCCCTTGCCAGACTCCCCTCAGTGGGAGCAGTTCCGTCCGCTAGACCCCACCACCCTGGAGTGGGACAAAGAAATAGCGCGCCCACCCCGTTTTTGGCGGGATATGGATGATGAAGCGTTCAATCAGAAAATAGTGGAGCTGCAGGATCGCCTCTCGGCGTTTTATTTCGGTTAAGCTTCTTTTGTGTATTTGTGGCAGGGCGGTGGTTAACTGCAAGTAAATCGCTCTGCTAGCATGACAGCCTGTATTTATATAAGAACGATACAAAAATGACTGATTTGACACCCATTACCTACGCTGAAAGGTAATCCCCCCATTTATAACCGGAGCGATAAGTAGAGTTGGTTAGGCCGCCATGGCCACCTTCTGTTTCGGTGTTATCCCACCCAATGCCATGTTCGGTCGCTCGTGGTTGTACGTCCAGAGCCAGCGTGTGGCAAAATCCTGTACTTCAGCGATCGAGTCGAAAAGATAATGGCTCAACCAATCATAACGGACTGTTCGGTTGTAGCGTTCAACATAAGCATTCTGCTGCGGATTCCCCGGCTGGATATATCGAAGTTCAATGCCTTCCTGCCTTGCCCAGGTAACGAGCTTACCGCTGATGTATTCCGGGCCGTTGTCACAGCGAATGGCTTTTGGCTTGCCGCGCCATTCGATCAACTGCGTGAGAGAGCGTATTACGCGCTCTGCCGGCAGCGAGAAGTCTGCATCGATGATCAGACCTTCCCGGTTGTAGTCATCGAGCACGTTGAACAATCGATACGTTCGGCCGTCTGCCAACTGGTCGTGCATGAAGTCCATAGACCAACAGCCGTTCAGAACCTGCGGTACCGACAAGGGTTCCGGCTTTTTCCGCACCAGTCGCTTCTTGGGCTTGATCCGCAGGTTAAGCTCCAGCTCCCGGTAAATCCGGTAGATGCGCTTATGGTTCCAGCCGAAGCCCTTCACGTTGCGCAGATACAGGTAACACAGCCCAAACCCCCAGTTACGCTGGTTATGGGTTAAACGCACCAGCCAGTCGGCAATCACCGCGTTCTCATGGCTCAGCTTTGCCCGGTAGCGATAACAGGTCTCACTGATACCAAAGGCCACACAGGCCAGCCGTACACTGCAGCGATCGGCATCAACTGCATTTTTTGCCATCTCTCGGCGTTGAGATGGCTTTACCACTTTCCCTCAAGGGCCTCCTGGCGAAGCTCGGATTTCAAGCGCTCTTCGGCGTACATCTTCTTGAGCCGACGGTTTTCGTCTTCCAGGTCCTTGAGGCGCTTCATCATGGACGCGTCCATACCGCCATACTTCGAACGCCATTTATAAAACGTGGCACTGCTCATACCGTGCTCGCGGCAAAGTTCAGGAACCGGCACGCCAGATTCGGCTTGCTTCAGAATCGCCATGATCTGGCTGTCGGTAAAACGTGATTTTCGCATGTGGAATCTCCTGTCTGTTCAGAGTACAAAATTCCACTTATCACCGCGATTATTTTTCGGGGGGATTACCCTGTGACGTTTTTATTTTAAGAGTTATACATAACACACATTATCTATAGAGCACTTCGTATTTCTAGTCAATCTAATATAAAGAATATTTGGGGTGTGTTTTTTATTATTGATTGTTCTTTCATGATGGGGTATTAATTATTTTTTTGTCTTATGTTGGTAGTAATAATGCAGCTAGTTTGTGTTAGCGGGCTTTTTTGGTTAGGACTGTGCGAGGGTTAACGGTTCTGCGTTATGCTTTTTCTGACTATGTAAAGAAACGTTATGGAAGTTGATAAGCATAGGTTTTTAAAAGGTATTCAGAAAGTGCTAGGGCGGTAATCGTTGCTGCACAGAGGTTGTTCTTGGTGTTCTCTCTAAAGTCTTCTTATAAAATATCGCAGCGATTTCAAATTCGTTATTAGACGCTATACGGTAGCGTCTATATTGAATTGCCCCGTAAGCGCGTTAGCGGTTAGGTCGTTTCGCGTTAACCGCGTATTTCAGGCCTTGCTAGGGCGACGGCACTGCAGTACCAGGTACTCGTTTGTACGGCTCCGGGATGGGGCAGCGAATACTTTCGTGTGCTGCATTGAGTGGGTCTTCCCGCTTGGACGTGTATTGGATCAGTAAGGCCGTCACATATCACACAAACCCACTGTTCACTTCGCTGCTAGCCTGATGTATTCAAAGCATCCGCAAAGGGAGTATTGAATGCGATCAACGTATTTACATCAGCGGTTCACGGAGTGCGTACTTATCACCTTCATGTTGGCAGCTCTCGCCCTGATACTTTGGAAGCTCGTAGGGTTGCTGATCTTGATTTTTGGCGCGGTGGTGGGCGCCTGTGTTTTGCAAAGCTGCATGGCGCCACTACTAAACCGCGGCATGCCGCGCTGGCTATCGTTGCTTATTGTGTTGGTAGTGTTGTGCGGTGGATTGGGATTCATGAGTTGGGGGTTCGGGGCACAGATTGCTGCTGAAATGGAGTCGCTTACGACCATGCTGCCTGAGGCATGGGAACAACTACGAGAGCGCCTTGAAGATTCGCAGTTGGCACCCTTGATCGATAATGCCGTGGAAAATGCGGGAAGCATAATGCAAGGCGGTGTGTCTCAGGTCGGCATGATCGTGGTTTCAATGGGCGGCAGTATTATCAATTTGTTCGTGTTGATTGTTGGGATGGTCTATTTTGCGGCTCAGCCGGACTTATACCGCCGTGGTCTTTTATTACTGGCACCGGTTAAAAGCCGTCCGCGCTTGGGCGAGGCGTTGGATGCGAGTGGTAAGGCATTGCGCTATTGGCTAGGCGGTCAGGTAGTCGCCATGACGGTAACGGGCGTACTGGTGGGTATCAGCATGTGGCTGCTGGGCGTGCCAGCGCCATTAGGACTGGGACTAGTTGCCGGTCTTCTGGACTTTGTACCGTTGGTCGGCCCCATTGCCGCCGCTATTCCTGCCCTGCTGTTGGCGTATACGGTCAGCCCTGAGACGGCGCTCTTCGTATTGATGGCTTACGTTATTATTCAGCAGATTGAAGGTAATATTTTGCAGCCTTTGGTGCAGCAGCGTGCCGTCAGCCTGCCACCGGCGCTATTGTTGTTTGCGCTCCTTGCAAGCAGCACGTTGTTTGGCTTACCTGGCGTTATTTTGGCCGCACCCTTGGCGGTTGTTTTATTCGTAATGGTGAATCGTCTCTATGTGGCGCATGAAGACGACGATAAAAAAGAGCCGTAATTCTTCGTTAGCCCTGTAACGATTAGCCATAAATGATTTACCCCCTGTTGGCTGGGCGGTAAGCTTATAACGATTATCCACATCGACCAGAGCGCCTGCCTATCCACGGGCGCTTTTGGCGTTACCTATAGGTGAATTTATGTCGACGACGGCTGCCGCGACTCCGGCCAGTTATCGGGTACCACTACTGGCGACTGCGGCGATTGTATTAGGAGCGCTAATGATTGGCGTCATATTTGGCGCTAATACCGGTTTGCTAATGATTGTAGGCGGTCTGCTGGGCATGGTGTTGTATCACGCTGCCTTTGGGTTTACCTCTGCCTGGCGCGTGTTTATTACCGAGCGCCGCGGCCGCGGGCTGCGTGCGCAAATGGTGATGCTGGCCATTGCCGTGATGCTGTTTTTCCCAGCACTGGGTGCCGGTACATTGTTTGGTACGCCGGTGAGTGGTTTTGTCTCCCCTATCGGTATTTCCGTGCTGGTGGGCGCATTTCTTTTCGGGATTGGTATGCAGTTGGGCGGCGGGTGCGCTTCAGGCACGCTGTTTACGGCGGGTGGCGGTAATGCCCGTATGTTGATTACGCTTGTCTTCTTTATCATCGGTTCGGTAATTGGCTCGGCGCATTTTGCGTGGTGGCAGCGTTTGCCAGCGTTTGAGCCGATATCGTTGATTGATATTGCAGGTACGACGGGCGGTATCGCCATCAGCCTGGTACTGTTTGTGGCGATTGCGGTGTTTACCCTCGTGATGGAAAAGCGTCGTCATGGCCAACTTGAACAGGTACCCATGGTTGAGAAACCCGCTACTCTGCGCTGGTTAAGCGGGCCTTGGCCGTTATTGGCGGGTGCCGTGGCCTTGGCGCTGCTGAATTTCGCAACGCTTGCGCTAGCTGGTCGCCCGTGGGGCATTACGTCAGCCTTCGCACTTTGGGGGGCCAAGGTATATGAATTGTTCGGCGGTAGTGTAACGGGTTGGGGATATTGGCAGGCGCCAGGTAATGCGGCAGCGCTTGAAGCTAGCGTGTGGAGTGATATGACGACGGTCATGAACGTCGGTATTATGTTGGGTGCTTTAATGGCTGCACATTTGGCCGGTCGGTTTGCGCCTAATTTTAGAATCCCTCTGCGCTCGGTGGTGGCTGCGGTAATTGGTGGCCTAATGCTGGGTTATGGCGCGCGCCTGGCGTTTGGTTGCAACATCGGTGCTTACTTCAGTGGTATCGCGTCGGGTAGCTTGCACGGTTGGGTGTGGCTGGTGGCTGCCTTTGCGGGCAATATTGTCGGTGTGAAGCTGCGTCCGCTGTTCTTTACCGGTGAGGCGGGGCGCCAGCCAGCGGCAAAAACCTGCTAATTATAACGTATTGATTTTTAGCTGCCCCGGCAAATGTCGGGGCATTTTTTTGGCTAGAGAAGTATGACTGTGCCACCTTTGTCGTAGTGACATGGTACATTATGTCGATAAACCGTAAACGCTTGAAATTGCTGCGATGCAGCGGTAATGGAAAAGAAGAGAGC
Source organism: Halomonas sp. AOP22-C1-8 (assembly GCF_052378905.1). Classification (NCBI taxonomy): domain Bacteria; kingdom Pseudomonadati; phylum Pseudomonadota; class Gammaproteobacteria; order Oceanospirillales; family Halomonadaceae; genus Halomonas; species Halomonas sp. AOP22-C1-8. The sequence continues at coordinate 34,752 of NZ_JBQSYD010000029.1, forward strand.
CCCTATGACGACGAGTAAGCGCCCCTTATATATTCCTTACGCCGGTCCTTCCTTACTTGAAATGCCGCTATTGAACAAAGGCAGCGCGTTTACTCAAGAGGAGCGTTTGGCGTTTAACTTGATTGGTTTGCTGCCGCAAAATGTCGAAACCATTGATGATCAGCTAGAGCGCGCTTATCGGCAGTACCAGCAGTGCAATAGTGATCTTGAGCGCCATATTTATTTGCGCGCCATTCAAGACGACAATGAAACGCTCTACTTCCGCCTAGTATCTGAGCATCTTGAAGAGATGCTGCCGATCATCTATACGCCAACCGTTGGCCAGGCATGTCAGGAATTTTCCAATATTTATCGCAATCACCGGGGCTTGTTTATCGGCTACCAGGACCGCGATCATCTGGACGATATTCTGCGCAGCGCCACTAAGGATAACGTTAAAGTTATCGTAGTCACTGACGGCGAACGTATTTTAGGGCTGGGTGACCAGGGGATCGGTGGTATGGGGATTCCCATTGGTAAGCTGGCGCTTTATACCGCCTGTGGCGGTATTAGTCCGGCCCATACGCTACCCATCGTGATTGATGTAGGCACTAATAATCAGGCGCTGCTGGATGACCCCATGTACATGGGCTGGCGCCATAAACGCGTGGGTCAGGAAGAGTACAACGCCTTTATGGCAGCGTTCATCTCAGCGCTGAAGCGCCGCTGGCCGAATGTTTTGCTGCAGTTTGAAGATTTTGCCCAAGCCAACGCCGTACCGCTGCTTGAGCGCTATCGCAACGAGTTGTGCTGCTTTAACGATGATGTTCAGGGTACGGCATCCGTTGTCGTGGGAACGCTCATGGCAGCCTGTCAGGCGCGTGAAGAAAGCATTGCCCAGCAACGCGTGGTGTTCGTTGGCGGTGGTTCAGCCGGCTGTGGTATCGCTGAGCAGGTCGTGGTGGCCATGGAGGCCGAAGGACTCTCCGAACATGAAGCGCGTGCGCGTATTTTTGTTGTCGACCGCGAAGGCTTGATGACGACGGATCAAGAGTGGCAGCGCGATTTTCAGCGCCGTTTGGCCCACGATCCTGCGCTGGTCGCGGATTGGAATGGCCAAGGGTTGGAAGAAACCATTGCCCAGATGAAGCCGACTATTCTGGTCGGTGTTTGCGGTCAGCGTGGGATATTCACCGAGCAGGTGGTTAAAACCATGCATGCAGGCTGTGAGCATCCGGTGATTATGCCGCTCTCTAATCCAACGTCTCAGGCAGAAGCTGTTCCTGACGATGTGATCCGCTGGACCGACGGCCAAGCACTGGTCGCCACCGGTAGTCCGTTTGCTCCTGTGGTATATAACGGGCGCACATACCCCATTGCCCAGTGCAACAACGCGTATATCTTCCCGGGCATCGGGTTGGGCGTCATTGCTTCGAATGCAAATCGGGTGACCGATGAGATGTTGATGAGCGCGTCTCGTGCGCTGGCGCGTGAAGCACCCATCGTTAAAGAGGGTAAAGGTGCGCTGTTACCGCCGCTTTCGCGTATTCGTGAAATCAGCCAGTCGATTGCCTTTGAAGTAGCCGCCACTGCTCAGCATAACGGCGTTGCGCTAACGACCAGTGGCACCAAACTGCGCGAAGACATCGAGAAAGCAAGCTGGTCACCTGAGTATCGTACCTATCGCCGCCGCGCCGTTTAAACGAGCGCTCATAAAAAACCCCCACCGAGGTGGGGGCATACAAGCATTGGTAGGTATTACTTATGCGGCGCCGATCATTTTGCGCAGCACGTAGTGAAGGATACCACCATGACGGTAGTAAGCCAGCTCATTGACCGTATCAATTCGACACTTGGCATCAACGGTATGCTCTTTTTCACCGGTTTTAATCACTACCTGCACCGTTTTACCGGGGCTTAAATCACTTAATCCCGCAATGGATATCTCTTCATCGCCGGTTAATCCCAGCGTTTCGCGGGTTTCACCTTCCGGGAACTGCAGCGGCACCACGCCCATGCCGATCAGGTTGGAGCGGTGAATACGCTCAAAGGATTCCGCGAGAACCGCGCGAACGCCTAGCAAGCGGGTACCTTTGGCTGCCCAGTCACGCGAAGAGCCGGTGCCATACTCTTTACCAGCAATAACGACCAGCGGTGTGCCAGCCTCCTGGTATTTCATGGCGGCATCGTAAATCGCCATTTGCTCGCCACTGGGAACATAGCGCGTTTCGCCGCCGACCACACCGTCCAGCATCTCGTTTTTGATACGTACGTTGGCAAAGGTGCCGCGCATCATGACCTCATGATTCCCCCGGCGCGAGCCGTAGGAGTTAAAGTCGACCGGCTTAACGCCATGTTCTTGCAGGTAGCGGCCTGCGGGGCTATCCGGTTTGATCGCGCCTGCGGGGGAAATATGGTCAGTGGTCACCGAGTCGCCCAACATGGCCAGAACGCGGGCATTGCTGACGTCCTCGATCGCATCTGGTTCGCGTCCCATGCCTTCAAAGAAGGGTGGGTGCTGGATGTAAGTAGATTCGGGCCATTGGTAGACCTGACTTTCAGGAACGTCAATTGCCTGCCAAGTTTCATCGCCTTTAAATACCTCACCGTACTCTTTACGGAACATATCGGTATTTACTTTCTCGACGGCCTCGGCAATTTCGGCTTGAGAGGGCCAAATATCCTTTAGATAAACCGGGTTGCCATCACTGTCCTGGCCGAGTGGCTCCTGGGTTAAATCACGCTGTACATTGCCCGCCAGCGCATAAGCGACGACCAAGGGGGGGGAGGCAAGCCAGTTGGTTTTGACCAGCGGATGAACACGGCCTTCAAAGTTACGGTTGCCTGAAAGGACCGAGGCGACGGTTAAATCTCCCTGGTTCACCGCTTTCTCGATCGCTTCAGGCAGTGGGCCTGAGTTGCCAATACACGTCGTGCAGCCATAACCCACCAGGTTAAAGCCCAGCGCATTCAAATCCTCGTTCAAGTTGGCCGCGGCCAGGTAGTCGGTGACGACCTTGGAGCCAGGCGCCAGCGAGGTTTTCACCCAGGGCTTGGTGGTTAGGCCTTTTTCACGCGCTTTGCGCGCCAGCAGGCCTGCAGCCATCATCACGCTGGGGTTGGACGTATTGGTGCATGAGGTGATGGCAGCAATGACCACCGCGCCTGGGTCTAGGCTGAAATCCTGGTCGTCAATGGTGACTTTCTGGCTGGAGGCGTGCTTGAAGTCCCCCTCAAGGCTGCGCTCAATGCCCACGGCTGTCTGGCCGCCTTCTGAGTCGAACTTGCCTTTTTCCGCGTTGGGCTGTGCCTTGGCATCCTCCTGCATGACTTTATTAAAGGCGGCGGCCATGTCTTTTAAGGCAACGCGATCCTGCGGGCGTTTAGGGCCAGCGAGACTGGCTTCCACTTCGGTCATATCAAGGTGCAGGGCATCGGTGAACACCGGCTCATCGCCCGGCTCACGCCATAAGCCCTGCATTTTGCTATAGGCTTCTACTAGCGCAATCTGGTCATCTTCGCGCCCGGTTAAGCGCATATAGTTCAGTGTTTCGTCATCGACCGGGAAGAAGCCGCAGGTAGCGCCGTATTCCGGGGCCATATTGGCAATGGTGGCGCGGTCAGCAAGCGGCAGGTCTTTTAGGCCATCGCCGTAGAATTCGACAAACTTACCCACAACCCCTTTTTTGCGCAGCATCTCCGTCACGGTGAGTACCAGGTCGGTGGCGGTAATGCCTTCTCGCAGTTTGCCGGTCAGTTTGAAGCCGATAACTTCTGGAATCAGCATGGAGACTGGCTGGCCGAGCATGGCCGCTTCCGCCTCAATACCGCCCACGCCCCAGCCTAGCACGCCCAGGCCGTTGATCATGGTGGTGTGGGAGTCGGTGCCCACGAGGGTATCCGGGTAGGCAAATGTGGTGCCGTCCTCTTCCTTGGTCCACACGCTTCGGCCCAGGTACTCAAGGTTTACCTGATGACAAATGCCGGTGCCGGGCGGCACCACGCTGAAGTTATTAAAGGCCTGTTGGCCCCAGCGCAGAAACTCATAACGCTCACGGTTGCGCTGCATTTCAATTTCGACGTTCTCTTCAAACGCCGTCGCGTTACCAAACTTGTCGACCATGACCGAGTGGTCAATCACCAGGTCAACCGGAGAAAGAGGATTGATGCGGGCCGGGTCTTCACCCAGTTTTTCTACTGCTGCGCGCATGGAGGCCAAATCGACCACACCGGGTACGCCGGTGAAATCCTGCATTAATACGCGCGCCGGGCGATAACCGATTTCACGACTGGATTTGCCCTCTTTCTGCCAATCGACAAGGGCTTGCATATCGTCTTGTTCAACGCTTTCATCGTCGGCAAAGCGCAGTTGGTTTTCGAGTAAAATTTTGAGCGATTTGGGGAGTCGGTCAATGTTGCCAAGCGCATCGGCCGCCTTGGGAAGGCTGTAGTAGCGGTACTGCTTGCTACCTACTTCCAACGTTTGAAGCGTATCGGGTGTATTACTCATGCCTTTCTCCTCTCATTGCGTTGCACGGTATGTCACGCCGCGAAACGGTCACAGTCTTCCTTTTTAGTATGGCTTACATAGTAGTAGGACATGGGTGTTTATAAAGGTTGATTCAAGGTGTCTTCGCCTAATAGTCAATACTTAACCTTGCAATAGCTTGTACTTGGCACCATTTCAGGCAAACTCTTTGCGACTTTATCAGCTAGACATTTACAAGGTGGTGTCATGGAAACGCGTCATGAACGTTTGATTATTCTTGGGTCCGGCCCGGCAGGTTATACAGCGGCCGTGTATGCAGCACGGGCTAACTTAAAGCCTTTGCTGATCACCGGAATGCAAGCGGGTGGCCAGTTAACCACCACGACAGACGTTGATAATTGGCCAGGCGATGCCCAAGGGGTACAAGGCCCTGAGCTGATGGAGCGGATGAAAGCGCACGCCGAGCGCTTTAATACCGAGGTGCTGTTCGATCATATCAATGAAGTCAGCCTTGATGAAAAACCGTTCACCCTCAAGGGCGACAGCGGTATTTACACTTGTGACGCGCTGATTGTGGCCACGGGCGCCAGTGCTCGCTATATCGGGCTACCGTCTGAGCAGCAGTTTATGGGCCAAGGTGTTTCAGCATGTGCCACCTGCGACGGGTTCTTCTACCGTAACCAGGAGGTCATTGTGGTGGGCGGCGGCAATACGGCAGTGGAAGAGGCGCTGTATCTCTCTAATATTGCGTCGAAAGTTACCCTGGTACACCGCCGCGATTCCCTTCGCGCGGAAAAGATCCTGCAAGACAAGCTGTTTGAAAAAGTTGAAGCGGGCACCATTGCGCTGGAGTGGTTCCAGGAAATTGATGAAGTACTGGGCGATAACACCGGTGTTACCGGCGTACGGTTGAAATCAACACTGGATGGTACGGTAAAAGAAATCCAGGCGCCGGGACTCTTTATTGCCATCGGCCATCACCCCAACACCGGGATGTTTGAAGGCCAGCTGGTCATGAACGGCGGCTATATCAAGGTGAATTCGGGGCTTGAAGGAAATGCTACCGCCACCAGTGTGCCGGGTGTGTTCGCGTGTGGCGATGTGATGGATCACATCTATCGTCAGGCGATTACTTCGGCGGGCAGTGGCTGTATGGCCGCGCTGGATGCCGAGCGTTATCTGGACGGTATCGCCTAATCAAGTTGTTCAAGAAGGGAAAGTCGCCTGCTGCTAACAGCTGTCTGGCGGCTTTGACACGCGAGCCCGGCCAAGCGTGCTGAGTACCAGGCTCGCTCCCGCAGTGCTGTTGTGTGTACTGGTAGGGCAGATGGAGAACGTACTGTTAAACCCCGTGGCATGTCCCAGCGGGGTGTATTTGATCCGCGCATGACCGTTCTTGCTAACGTTAACGCCGTTGGTGGATGGAAATACTCGGATTATCTCGTCTTTCTGGATACCGCGGGTCTTGTCGGCGCTAACCACCATCAGTTCATTCCCCCAATCACGGGCACAAGCGCTGCGGTCAGCCGTCGCGGGGCACAAGGTAATATCGCGGTGCTGAGTAATGGCGGTACTGCGGGCTAACGTGAGTGCGGTTTGTAGTCGGTTCACTTCGCTGGTGACCGCAGTACGCTCATTCAGTGACTGAAAGCTGGGGATGCCCCAAACCGCCAGCATGCCTGCCAGAATCAGCACAATCAGCAGCTCAATGAGCGTAAACCCTTGAAGGTAAGTTGGATATTCGCTGTGCTTGTGCGTCATGCAGTCTTCCCTGTGACTTGACCTGCTCGGCCTCCTCGCTATGCTCACTGTCCGTATCCGGCCTGGGCCGGTCATCAAGTAAGCCAGAGTAGGCAATGCCTGTGAGCGATTTTCTAATTATCGGCGGCGGTGTGATCGGTATGCTGACCGCGTTGCAGTTAGCGGATGCCGGTCAACACGTCACTCTTGTTGAGCGCGGCATGTGTGGCAAAGAGGCCTCCTGGGCGGGTGGTGGCATTGTATCACCGCTCTATCCGTGGCGTTACGCACCGCCCATTTCGCAACTTTCTCGCTGGTCGGAAGGAGTTTACCCAACGCTTGCGCTACGTTTGCTGGAAGAAACCGGCATTGACCCTGAGTATCGTCAAAAGGGATTGCTCTATTTAAATGTCGATGATGACGATAAAGCACTGCAGTGGGCGCGTCAGCTAGGCAAACCGCTGGTGCAGGTTAACGCTGATTTCGTGCAACAAAAAGAACCCGATGTTGCCATTGCCCATGAAAACGCCTTGTGGATGCCAACCCTTGGCAGTGTGCGAAACCCACGGCTTGGCCAGGCGCTGCGCGCTAAATTACTCGCCATGCCCAATGTAACGCTACGGGAGCAGTGCGAGGTGCATGGCGTGATACGCCGTGGCGGCCAGGTGGTGGGTGTTAACACCTCGCAAGGCGTGGTGGAGGCGGGGCGGTTGGTCGTGTGCGGTGGTGCCTGGAGTGCAGGGCTTTTGGCTACGCTTGACGTGGCGTTACCCGTACGCCCAGTGAAAGGCCAGATGATCGCCTACCAGGCACCTGCCGGGCTTGTGCAGCGGGTCGTCTTGAAAGATGGTCGCTATGTAATTCCGCGTAGCGACGGTCTGCTGCTTGTCGGCTCCACCCTGGAAGACACCGGGTTTGATAAAGCTACCGATGAGGAGGCGCTGGCCTCGTTAAAGCAGAGCGCTGAGCGTATTGTTCCCGCGCTGGCGGACTGCCCGGTTGCTTATCACTGGGCAGGCCTGCGCCCCGGCTCACCCGATGGCATCCCGTTTATTGGCGCACTTCCAGAGCAGCCCAACGTCTACGTAAACGCCGGGCATTACCGCAATGGGCTCGTACTGGCGCCTGCTTCTACCCACTTGCTGGTGGACCAGCTGCTTGATCGGATGCCGTTGATTGACCCTACGCCCTACTTGCCGACGCAAGCACGGTTAAAGAGTTAAGCGCCGTCGTTTTTATCCTGTTGTTCTTGAAGATAACGGTCGCGATGGGCGCTGCAGCAGAACCACTGTTCGTGGTCGCGCAGTGCCTCGCTTTCCGGGACATGGACCTCACACCAGCGGCAGCGCACCATTTGGCCGCCTTCGTGACGGTTCAAGGCATTGCGCTTTGCGTCGCGGTCGAGTTTGTGCTGCCGATACATGCCGTAAAGCTTTAGGCCTGCGTAAAACAGCACAGCGAAAATTATCAAGCGAATAATCAAAAGGTTCATCCTTGCCAGTCCTCCTAAACGGAGCCGAAAACGATCAATGCGCATGCGGGCTTTGCCAGCAGGCAGTCCTTGCGGGACAATGCATTGACGCAGGTAATAATGTTCCAAGGATTCTCAAGAGATTTTAACGCCCATGCAAGATTTAACGCTGGTAATGGCCCAACTCGATCCGCTTGTCGGGGATATTCCCGGTAATGCGGCGCGCGCTATTGAAGCCGTGCGCGAAGCGCGCATTGAGCATGGGGCAGATATTGTTATCTTCCCTGAGCTGTTTTTGTCCGGTTACCCACCGGAAGATTTATTGCTGCGCCCCTCCATGGAAGCACGGTTGCGCGAAGCGCGGGCCAAAATGGCAGAAAAGGTCGCCCGCGACGTGCTGGTGATTATTGGTTATCCGGGGACCCGCGAAGGCAAGTGCTATAACATGGCGGGCGTGCTGTATAACGGCCAGTGGGAGGCCGAATACGCCAAGCAAGCGCTACCCAATTACCAGGTTTTCGATGAGCAGCGCTACTTTACCCCAGGCACAGAGCCGTTGGTGTATGAGCATAAGGGGGCCAAGCTCGGTCTTTTAATTTGTGAGGACCTGTGGGAAGGCGCGCCTGCACGGGCTGCCACCGCCGCCGGGGCGGAAGTGCTGATTAGCCTGAACGCCTCCCCTTATCATCAGGATAAACCAGACGAGCGGCTCCGCTTGCTGGAGCTGCGCGCGCAAGATGTAAGCCGCCCGATTGTGTATGTGAATACCATTGGTGGCCAGGATGAGTTGGTGTTCGACGGCGGTTCCAGTTGTGTGGATGCACAGGGCCAGCTAAAAGTGCTTGCTCCGTATTGGCAGGCAGGCTTAATGCCGGTGCAACTGCTGCAAACCAGCGCCTCTACCTGGGAGCCGCAGTCAGGTGAAATTGAGCCGGATGCCGAGCCAGAAGAGAGCCTGTACTGTGCGCTGGTAACGGGGCTGCGTGATTACGTCAATAAAAGTGGCTTTGAAGGCGTGGTGCTGGGTCTTTCCGGCGGAATCGACTCGGCGCTGTCCTTGGCGATTGCGGTAGACGCACTGGGCCCACAGCGCGTTCAGGCAGTGATGATGCCGTACCACTACACTGCGGATATCTCCCGGCAGGATGCTGCCCTTCAGGCAGAAATGCTTGGCGTGCATTACGACGTTTTGCCTATCGAGTCCATGGTCGATGCCTTTATGGCGACGCTTTCGGAAAGCTTTACGGGCACTGAGCGTGATACCACCGAAGAGAACCTTCAGTCGCGCTGTCGGGGCGTACTGCTGATGGCACTTTCCAATAAGAAAGGCCTGATGGTACTGACCACCGGCAACAAAAGTGAAATGGCGGTGGGCTATGCCACGCTGTATGGCGACATGGTGGGTGGCTATAACGCCATCAAGGATGTCTATAAAACCTGGGTATACCGCTTGGCCCGCTGGCGTAATACGCAGTCTCCTGCTATTCCTGAGCGCGTCATTGAGCGTCCGCCCAGCGCAGAGCTAGCGCCTGATCAGCAGGATAGCGATTCGCTACCGGATTACGATGTGTTGGACGCTATCCTCATGTGCTATATCGAAGGTGACATGAGTGCTGAAGCGATCATCGCAGCGGGTTATGACCATGAAGATGTCTATCAAGTGGTCAAGCTGGTAGACCGTTGTGAGTACAAACGTCGCCAGGCCCCGGTGGGCGTGCGCGTCACATCGCGCGGCTTTGGACGTGATCGCCGTTACCCGATTGTTAACGGTTGGCAGCCGGGCGATTAACAGGTATTAGCGTAACGCCAACTAAAAAACCACGCCGAGGCGTGGTTTTTTGGGAGGGTAAACCGTACTGTCATCAGTCCATTGCGTTCATTTTAGTGCTTGGGTACAAAGCGGTCGCCTTGAAGTTGCTCGTGGTCGGGAGCATTTTCACGCAGTACAATGATGACTTCTTGAGCGCGATCGTTCATGCCCAAACCCTGATAACCCTCGATCATAACGGCCAGTGCGTCGCGGGTGGCATTGGATTCGGGGTAGTTTTCGATCACCCAACGCCCACGCTCGACAGCGGCCAGGTAAGCCCCACGGCGCAGGTAATAGTCGGCAACATGCAGTTCATGCTGGGCCAGCAAGTCGCGCAAATAAATAATGCGCTGCTGCGCATCCGGGGCGTATTCACTTTGCGGGTAGCGCTGGATCAGTTCACGGAAGTCGTTATACGCATCACGCGAGGCGCCTATGTCGCGCTTGGAAATATCAATTAAGCGAAGGCGCTCAAGGCTGAAACGACCCGCCTGCCAGGCAGAAAGTCCGCGCAGGTAGTAGGCATAATCAACCTGCGGGTGGTCGGGGTGCAGGCGAATAAACCGACTGGCGGCGGCGCGTGCTTCTTCCCAGTCACCGTTTTCATAGTAGGCGTACACCAGCTCTAGTTGCGCCTGTTCAGCATGCGGGCCGAAAGGATAGCGTGTATCCAACGCTTCCAGCCGCTCAATCGCAATGGGGTAGCGGTTGCTATCCAGCGCGGTGCGAGCAAGTTCGTAGAGCTCACGCTCTTGCACTCCGGAAAACTCATCTTCTTCTTCCGGGGTCGTGTCATTACTGGCGCAGCCTGCCAATAAGGCAAGACTTAAAGCAAGGGCACCAAAGCGGTTGGCAGCAGAAAAAACGCGCATCATCATCCTCGTTGCAAACAAGCCTCAATCACCGAAAAGCGACGATGGCCATAAGTAGAAATGGTAGAATAGGTCGCAGTAAGCCCACTATAAATCACCTCGACGCAAAACGCAGGCTTAGTGGCGTTTTGTCGAGTGTTGTCAAAGGAAATAACGTCATGCCCCGGATAGTTGAAGCCATGCAGCGCGTGCCCGCAACACTTGCAGGTGCACGGTTGGATCAAGCAGCGGCGGAGTTATTCAGCGATTACTCACGCGAGCGCCTGAAAGCATGGATCAACGCGGGTGAGCTAACCATCGATGGCGTCCAGGCCAAGCCGAAAGCGAAGCTGCACGGTGATGAAATGCTGGTGTTAAAGGCCACCATTGAAGAAGATCTGCGTTTTGAAGCGCAGGACATACCGCTGAGCATTGTCTATGAAGATGATGCCGTGATGGTGATCAACAAACCCACCAATATGGTGGTGCATCCTGCGGCGGGCAATCGTGATGGCACTTTGCTCAACGCGCTGCTTTATCATCACCCGGCGCTTGCTGAAGTGCCTCGCGCGGGGATTGTTCACCGCTTGGATAAAGATACTACTGGCTTGATGATGGTGGCTAAAACTATTCAAGCGCAAACGGCCCTGGTTGAGCAACTGCAGGCACGCAGCGTATCACGCCAGTATGATGCGGTGGTGATCGGTAAGCCTGTGGCAGGCAGCACCATTGATGCGCCTATTGGCCGCCATCCTAAAGACCGTAAACGCCAGGCTGTCACCAACGCTGGTAAACCTGCCGTGACCCATTTTCGCGTTGTGGAGCGTTTTCGCGCGCATACGCACGTTCGCTGTAAGCTGGAAACCGGACGCACGCATCAGATTCGCGTGCATATGTCTCATGCCCGTTACCCGTTGATTGGCGATCCGCTCTATAGCGGACGCGCCAAGCTGCCACCTGGCGCTGCCGGGCCGCTTAAGGAAATCCTGCGTGAGTTCCCTCGCCAGGCGCTGCATGCCCGCGAGCTAAGCTTTGTGCACCCGGTGAGCGGCGAAACGCTGACTTTTCACGCTGATCTGCCCGATGATCTACTAATGTTGTTGGACTACCTGCGCGAAGACAGTGAGACCATGCAATGAGTGATGCCATTGATTTACGGCCAACGCTACTAATACCGGATTGGCCTGCGCCTGATAATGTGCAGGCCTTTGTGAGCACCCGGGAAACGGGCCCTAGCCAAGAAGAATTTGCCGCTTTTAACCCCGCCTCTCACGTCGGTGATAACCCTGAGCATGTGGCGCTTTGCCGCCGCTTGATGCAAAAAGAGATTGGCGATGAGCGCCCGCTGCTATGGTTAAATCAAACGCATGGCGCACGCGTTCAGCAGGGCTACCAGGCCGACGTGCCAGAGGCCGATGCTGCCGTCGCCACCTCCAATGAATACGCCTGTGTCGTGCTGACCGCAGATTGCCTGCCGGTGATGTTTTGTAATCAAGCCGGGACGCAGGTGGCCGTTGCTCACGCCGGTTGGCGGGGGCTGGCTGGAGGCGTTTTAGAGGCGACGGTGGCCGCCATGAATAGCGAGCCCGAGGATATTCTCGTATGGCTAGGCCCGGCTATTTCCAATGCTCAGTTTGAAGTTGGGCCGGAAGTGTATGGCGCCTTTGTTGCCGTACACCCAGAAACGGCGGAAGCGTTTGACCATAGTCCCTATCGAATGGGGCACTACATGGCCGATTTGTACCGGCTGGCGCGGTTTCGCTTGGAAGCGCTCGGTGTTGAACATATTAGCGGTGGGCACTTCTGTACTGCCTGCGAATCGCGTTTTTACTCTTATCGTCGTGATGGCGGTACGACGGGGCGCATGGCCAGTGTGATCTGGGTCAAAAAATAACCAGGTTGGCATTATCTCCTCTTGAAAACGGCGGAACTAGCACCATTTAACTTACAAAGCTAATATTTATTAGGAAAGTGGACAGCATTTTTTTCCGAAACGCCGTGCGTTCGGGCGCAGGGCTAATCCAAGAGGCTCACTATGCGTTTTGATAAGTTTACTGCCAAGCTTCAGGCCGCTATTGCTGAAGCGCAATCCTTGGCCGTTGGCCGCGGCCATAACCAGTTAGACCCTTCCCATCTTCTTCTTGCGCTACTGGATACCAAGGATACGGGCATTAAAGCCCTGATCGAAAAATCCGGAGGCTCAAGCTCGCGTCTGCGTGATGGGTTAGTGCAGCAGCTTGATAACTTACCTAAAGTAAGCCAGTTCGATGGCGAAGTGCAGCCATCACGGGATTTCATTAAATTATTCAACCTGACCGACCGTGAAGCACAAGCGCGTGGCGACCAGTTCATTGCCAGCGAACTCGTGCTGCTGGCGGCGCTGGAAATGAATGGCCCGCTTGCCAAGTTAATGAAAGAGGCGGGCGTTAACCGGAAGTCCCTTGAGGCGGCGATTAATAGCCTGCGCGGTGGGGCAAGCGTTGATGACCCTAACGCTGAAGATCAACGGGAATCGCTCAACAAGTACACCCTTGACCTTACTCAGCGTGCGCTGGATGGCAAGCTTGACCCGGTGATTGGCCGTGATGATGAAATCCGCCGCACCATTCAGGTACTACAGCGCCGTACCAAAAATAACCCGGTTCTGATTGGCGAGCCTGGCGTCGGTAAAACGGCGATTGTTGAAGGGTTGGCGCAGCGTATCGTTAATGGTGAAGTGCCGGAAGGCTTAAAAGACAAACGCGTACTGTCGCTGGATATGGGCTCGCTGTTAGCCGGTGCCAAATTCCGTGGTGAGTTTGAAGAGCGCTTAAAGTCGGTTCTCAAAGAGCTTGCCCAGGAAGAGGGGCGGGTCATTCTGTTTATCGATGAGTTGCACACCATGGTCGGCGCCGGTAAGGCGGAAGGCGCCATGGACGCGGGCAATATGCTCAAACCTGCGCTTGCACGGGGCGAGCTGCACTGCGTAGGCGCGACCACGCTGGATGAATATCGCAAATATATTGAAAAGGACGCGGCACTTGAGCGTCGATTCCAGAAAGTGCTGGTCGATGAGCCGACGGAAGAAGATACCGTGGCCATTCTGCGCGGCTTAAAAGAGCGCTATGAAGTTCACCACGGCGTGGATATTACCGACTCGGCGATTATTGCTGCGGCGAAGCTTTCCACTCGCTATATCACTGATCGGCAGTTGCCCGATAAAGCGATAGATCTGATTGATGAGGCGGCTTCGCGGATTCGTATGGAGCTTGATTCCAAGCCTGAAGCAATGGACCGCCTGGACCGGCGTTTAATCCAGCTCAAGATGGAGCGGGAAGCGCTTAAAAAAGAGACCGACGAGGCGACTAAAAAACGCCTTGAGGCGCTTAACAACCAGATTCATGAGTTTGAGCGCGAGTATGCCGACCTGGATGAAGTCTGGAAGGCAGAAAAAGCCAGTATCCAAGGCTCGGCTCAGTTCAAGGCAGAACTGGAGCAGGCGCGCCTTGATCTGGAGCAGGCACGACGGCAGGGCGATTTAGGACGCATGTCGGAAATTCAGTACGGGCAAATCCCTGAGCTGGAAAAGAAAATTGCCGAAAGCGGTGAAAGTGAAGCCGATATTACCAAGCACCAGTTGCTGCGCTCCAACGTGACGGAAGAGGAGATAGCAGAGGTGGTATCGCGCTGGACCGGCATTCCGGTGTCCAAAATGCTGGAAGGCGAGCGCGATAAATTGTTGCGTATGGAAGATGCCTTGCATGAGCGCGTAATTGGCCAGGATGAGGCAGTTGAAGCTGTTGCTAACGCCGTGCGGCGCTCACGTGCGGGGTTGTCCGACCCTAACCGGCCGAACGGTTCGTTCCTGTTCCTTGGGCCTACTGGGGTGGGTAAAACCGAGCTTTGCAAGTCATTGGCCAACTTCCTGTTCGACACCGAAGAGGCCATGGTGCGTATCGATATGTCGGAATTCATGGAGAAGCACTCCGTGGCGCGGTTGATCGGTGCGCCTCCCGGCTATGTAGGTTACGAAGAGGGCGGCTATTTAACCGAGGCGGTGCGTCGTAAACCTTACTCCGTGCTGTTGCTGGATGAGGTGGAAAAGGCCCACCCAGATGTCTTCAATATTCTGCTGCAGGTATTGGAAGATGGTCGGTTAACTGATGGCCAGGGCCGCACGGTGGACTTTCGCAATACCGTGATCGTGATGACCTCCAACATGGGCTCAGACATTATTCAGCGCATGGGCGGTGACGTCAGCGCTGATAAAGAAAGCGCCTATGAGGACATGAAAAACAAGGTCATGGAGGTGGTGGGTAATCACTTCCGCCCTGAGCTGATCAACCGGATAGATGAAGTGGTCGTCTTCCACGCCTTGGGGCAGGAGCAAATTCAGGCAATTGCAGGCATTCAGCTGGAGCGCTTGAGAGCCCGCTTGGCTGAGCACGATTTAGGCCTTGAGGTGAGCGATGACGCCATGGCGCAGCTAGCGGTTATTGGGTTTGACCCTGTCTATGGCGCGCGGCCACTCAAGCGTGCTATTCAGAGTCGGATCGAGAATCCGCTGGCGCAAGACTTGCTGGCAGGCAAGTTTTCACCAGGCGATGTCATTCGGGTGAGTGCCTCGGACGGTAAGCTTGTGTTTAATAGCTAAGCGCTCACTGATAATCAGGCGTTCCTGGTTATAACTATATGCCCCGCTCGGCCTTGCCGGCGGGGCTTTTTTGTCTCAAACCGCTTCTTTGCACATTCATCGGGCATTGATGGTTGACATGCCAAGAGCCTAATGGAATCTTATCTGTTCCTGATTTGCGGGCGCGGACTTACGGGTAACCCCTTTTCACCGCGCGAAGGGTAGGCGTAAGCCTTTACCCGCCGAAGGACTTCCGGGTTTGAGCTAACCGCTCAGCCTGGCCAACGCCCCGACACGGCAATCAGCCGTGAAAGAGAGCCACTGATATATGTCGTCATGGATCAGTGCCTCTCAGAGAGTGCAGGCCCTAACCGGGCCGTATGCCAGGGTTTGGCATCAGGTGCCGGCATGGGCCGGCAGCGGCATACCGCCGCACTCGACACCGCAGGATGTCCTGCGGATCGCACTCGAGACCTCCAGGGGAGAAATACAGTGGAACTGCTTTCCGGCGCAGATATGATCGCCCGCTTCTTGAAAGATGAGGGTGTTGAGTACATTTATGGTTATCCCGGCGGTGCGGCGCTGCATATTTATGATGCGCTGTTTCGTCAGGACGATGTGAAGCACATTCTTGTGCGTCACGAACAAGCGGCCACGCATGCCGCCGACGGTTACGCTCGCGCCTCGGGTAAGCCAGGTGTGGTGCTGGTCACATCAGGGCCTGGTGCAACCAATGCCGTCACCGGTATTGCGACTGCCTATATGGATTCCATTCCGATGGTGGTGCTGTGCGGCCAAGTGGCCAGCCATCTGATTGGCGAAGACGCCTTCCAGGAAACCGATATCGTGGGTGTCACCCGGCCTATCGTGAAGCACAGCTTTTCGATTCGTCATCCGTCTGAAATTCCGGAAGTGCTTAAAAAAGCCTTTTATCTGGCTTCTACCGGGCGCCCCGGCCCTGTGGTGGTCGATATTCCCAAGGATATGACCGCGCCGACCGAGCGCTACGAGTACATCTACCCGAAAAAGGTCAAGCTGCGCTCGTATAACCCGGTGACACGTGGCCATACAGGGCAGATTAAAAAAGCCATTGAGCTAATGCTTAAAGCCAAGCGCCCGGTGTTTTATACCGGTGGTGGTGTGGTGACCGGTAAGGCCAGTGAAGGCTTAACCGATCTGGTCAAGAAGCTGGGTTTCCCGATTACCACCACACTGATGGGCATTGGCGCGTACCCGCAAAGCGATCGTCAAAGCCTTGGCTGGCTGGGCATGCACGGCTCTTATGAGTCCAACATGGCCATGCACCACGCTGATTTGATTATCGCTATTGGCGCACGCTTTGATGACCGGGTTACCAACAACACGTCGAAGTTCTGCCCCACGGCGAAAATTATTCACGTCGATGTTGATCCCAGCTCTATCTCTAAAACCGTGCGTGCTGATGTGCCTATCGTAGGACCTGCCGCTAGCGTTATTAATGAGATGATTAGCCTGGTTCAGGGCCATCCCATTGCGCATCCTGAAGCACTTGCTGAATGGTGGGAAAAGATCGACGGCTGGCGTGCCGAGCGTAAAGGCAAGCTTTACGAACCATCCAAGCCAGGTGAAGCGTTAAAGTCGCAGGAAGTTGTTGAAGCGCTGTGCCGGATAACGCGCGGTGAAGCATTTGTCACGACCGACGTAGGTCAGCACCAGATGTTTGCGGCTCAGTACTACAAGTTTGATAAGCCCAACCGGCTGATTACCTCAGGCGGTCTTGGCACCATGGGCTTTGGCTTTCCGGCCGCCATGGGGATCAAGCAGAACTACCCGGACGACGACGTCGTGTGTGTCACCGGGGAAGGCAGCTTCCAGATGATGATGCAGGAACTCTCCACCTGTAAGCAGTACGGCGTAGGGGTCAAAATTCTCAATCTGAACAATGCCTCGCTAGGCATGGTGCGTCAGTGGCAGGACCTGAACTACAAGTCACGTCATGCGCACTCTTATATGGAATCACTGCCTGATTTCCATCTGTTGATTGAGGCTTATGGGTTTACCGCGATTACCGTCACTACTCAGGATGAGCTTGAGCCGGCGCTTGAACGTGCATTTGCCGACAAGCACGAACTGGTGTTCCTTGACGTGAAGGTGGATCCTTTCGAGCACGTCTACCCGATGCAGGTGCCGTTAGGCTCCATGCGCGACATGCTGCTGTCTAAAACGGAGCGTACCTGATGCGACATATCATCTCGATTCTGTTGGAAAACGAACCGGGTGCGCTGTCACGTGTGGTCGGCCTGTTTTCCCAGCGTAACTTCAACATTGAAACGCTTAACGTAGCGCCTACGGAAGATGCGTCGCTTTCGCGGTTGACGGTGACTACGGTTGGCGATGATCGCGTCATTGAGCAGATCACCAAGCACCTCAACAAGCTGATTGATGTGGTGAAACTGGTTGACTTGACCGAAGGCAACCACATCGAGCGTGAGCTGATGATGGTGAAGGTAAAGGCATTGGGGGCTGCCCGCGATGAAGTGAAGCGTACCGTGGATATTTTTCGGGCGCAGATCGTCGATGTCACACCTAATCTATATACCGTGCAGATTACCGGTGATGCCGCCAAGTTGGACGCTTTTCTGCAGGCCATGGCGCCAGTAGGGATTCTTGAAGTAGCGCGTACTGGCGTTTCTGGTATTGCGCGTGGTGACAAGGTGCTATCGATTTAATTACCTGATCACTGCACGTTTAGCCAAGCTGTATTGCTCGACCCAAAAGCACCGTCTCACCGAGGCGGTGCTTTTTTATAATCAATTAGCGTTCGCTAATCGCAGACCAAAGCGCCTCAATAAGCGGGTTTTTTAAACGCCGATTTAGGACGCAAAGGCCCACGTCATAGTGGGGCAGCTCTGGTTTTACGTTTAACATGCGGACACGGCTGGCAAGCGGGCTGTTATCCAACACGATTTTGGGAACCACGCCTACGCCAAAGCCCAGTCCCACCATACTAACAATCGCTTCGTGCCCGGCCACCTGAGCGTAGATTCGTGGCGTGATACCCATTGCTTTAAACCAGGTGTTGGCGTACTCCCGCGATAAGCCTGCTTCAGAAAGAATCATGGGCACTTGCTGCCACTGCGCTGCCGTGGAGCTTTCAGGGAAGCTGGGTAGCCAATCGCACGGTTCGTTAGGCGCAATAAACACCAGCGGTGAACGTGTTAATGACTTAAACGCCAGCGCATTAGGGGGAATGCGGGGGCGCGGCGTAATCGCCATATCATCGTCACCCTCCATTACTCTTTTCATGGCATTCGCCGGATCACCGGTATGCAGCTTTAACTCAATGCCGGGATGACGTGTTCGTACATCGCTTAATAGCTCATACAGAAAGCTGTAACTGGCAGTTACTGAGCAGTAGATGCTGATCTCACCGCTCAGCATAGTCGCTTCATTGGTCAGGCGACGCTTGGTCACTTCCCACTGTTCTAACGTTTCGCGTGCGTAGTGCTGAAAACTGAGCCCTTGGGGAGTCAGTGCGACATGGCGGTTGTCACGCTCGAACAGCCGAGTGGCCAACTCCTCCTCCAACTGCTGAATAGAGCGGCTAAGCGTCGAGGGGCTAATGTGGCTCAACTCGCTGGCGCGGCCAAAATGGAGCGTGTCAGAAAGCGTGACAAAGTGCTTCAGTAAGCGAAAATCCATGCCAGTACCGTCATTTCAATATGTGAAATAGTTTGTTGCAAATACAGCGTTTTACGCAAATATGCGTGTGTCGTAAAGTTGCTTGACGCTTTACCAGCGCTGCACTAGACGGCGCGGTGGCCATCAGCGCTGACACGCTACTATAACAACGTAATGACTAATAATGGTTTTCTGAAACCTCGCTTACGGTTGTCACGGTAAAAATGGTGACCTTTTCCTGGTTTAAGACCAACAGTCACTGCAGATGAAATTGCCAGATAAGCCCTAAACTGCATGATGCTCTGGATCACGGTCAGTTGGTTGGCAAATCCAGGGTTAGTGTTTTCAAGCAGTAGGTGCTTACTAACTTGGTGACGGGGTGCGCTTTGGCGCACCCCGTTTGTTTTATAGGGCTAGCCGTCATGCATTTTTGTCTACGTGCGGTAATTGACTGGCTGACTAAAGCTCACCGTGTAGAATGAAAGTGTTCACTATTTGTGGCTTTTTATTAAACGGATGACACCTATGATTCAGGACGCTCGCGATCAAGAGCAGGCCAGTACACCCCAGCCCGAAAACCACGACCAGACTCAAAAGGTCGATAATGAGGATTTAGCTGCCGCCTTTCTACGCGACACAGAGATCGTCGAAGATGCGGTAGAGGATGGCAAGAAAGTTCGCCGCAAGGGAATCTACTTACTGCCCAACCTGTTTACTACGTCCGCTCTGTTTTCAGGCTTCTTTGCCGTTGTCGCCGGTATTAACGGTGATTTTACATCGGCTGCAGTCGCTATTTTCATTGCTATGGTGCTGGATGGACTGGATGGCCGCGTTGCGCGTATGACCAATACGCAAAGCGAATTTGGGGCTGAGTACGATAGTCTGGCCGATATGATTTCCTTTGGTATGGCGCCTGCGCTTGTCGCGTTCACCTGGATTTTGCAGGATATCGGGAAGACCGGCTGGGTGGTCGCGTTTCTCTATGTCGCCTGCGCGGCACTTCGCTTGGCACGCTTTAATGTACAAAACGGAAGTGTTGATAAGAAGTGGTTTATCGGCCTTCCTAGTCCATCAGCGGCAGCACTGGTGGCTGCGTGTGTTTGGACCTTCCACAGCTTTGATGCGGATGCGTTTGGCTTCAAGCTGCTGATGTTGGTTGTTGTGGCGGCCGCCGGTATTCTGATGGTCAGCAACATCCGCTATTACAGCTTCAAAGATCTCGACTTTAGAAAGCCCGTACCCTTTGTAGTGTTGCTGGCCGTTGTATTGGGGTTTGTCATGATTTCGGTCGAACCGTCTGTAATGCTGCTCTTACTGTTTGGTGCCTATGTGCTCTCAGGCCCGGCGTATGCGCTTATGCGCAAGGCAAAACCCAAAAGCTGAGCTTTTTAACTGAGCTTTTTGAAACTATCTTCAAAAAGGCCTTGCCAAACGCCCGGCGAATCCGTAAAGTACGCATCCGCTGCCGGGGACGCCCAGCGTTACCAGCGGTGAAGAAGGTGAAAACCTTCGGTTTGTCAGGAAGTTAGCGAGATTCAGTCGCTTACTTCATCCGCTGAAAACAGCGGTTGACAAACGTCAGGAAGTGCGTAGAATACGCCTTCCTCGCTGAGGCAAGCGGCTCCGGTCATCGAGTCGAGTGTTGGTAGT